>NZ_JCAKNE010000007.1:0-135273 GCF_059515965.1 Propioniciclava sp. LT432
CCTGAATCCACCATCTCTGTGAGGGCGGGGTAAACGAGGAAATGCCCTCTGGTAAGGGAGAATGGGACTTGTCTAAGGTTCCGTGGCTCCCGCCAAGAAGGGCACTTCCGAGATGCAACTGTCTTACACTGTTGGTCGGATGTCGGCATCGTTCGATGAGCCGAACTTGGTCGGGTCCGCTGGACTGGTGCCCGCGATCGCGCTTGCGGACCAGCTCGGCCTGGCGGGGCTGGCTGACAGGTTGTTGACGGTGCCCGGCGCGAAGGGTTGCGCCGGGTTGAAGCTGACCTCGGTGTTGGCCGGGATGATGGCCGGCGCGGACAGCATCGACGACTTGGACGTGCTGCGTCACGGGGCGATGGGCAAGCTGTTCGGTGGGGTGCGGGCTCCCTCGACGCTGGGCACGTTTCTGCGGTCGATCCGGTTCGGGCACGTCCGCCAACTCGACGCGGTCGCCGCCCGCACCTTGTGCCGACTGGCTGACCGGGTGCCGGGCCTGCTACCCGACAGTCAGATCGTGTGGCTGGATGTCGATGACACGATCAAACCGGTGTACGGCCGCTCCAAGCAGGGCGCCGAGCACGGTTACACCCGGGTGCGCGGGTTGAACGCCCAACTGGCGACCGTGTCCGGGGTGGAGGTTGCACCGGTGATCGTGGCCGCTCGGCTGCGTCGGGGCGCAGCAGCGTCGGCGCACGGCGCGGTGCGGCTGGTCCGTGACGCGATCGCCACCCTGCGTCGAGCGGGGGTCACAGGGCAGGTGCTGGTCCGGGCGGATTCGGCCTACTACCAGCAGTCTGTGGTCGCGGCGATCGTGAAGGCCGGCTGCCAATTCTCGATCGGTGCCCGGCTCAACAAGGGGGTCCGTGCCGCGATCGCGACCATCGACGATCAGGCGTGGACCCCGATCGTGTACCCGAACGCGATCACCGACCCCGATACTGGGGAGTTGATCTCCTCGGCCGAGGTCGCCGAAGTCGGCTACACGGCGTTCACCTCGTATGGGGCCACCGGGCAGGTCACCGCCCGGTTGATCGTGCGCAGGGTCCCCGAACGCAACACCAAGAAGCTGGCCGCGGCTGCCCAGGATGGCTTGTTCGAGGTGTGGCGTTACCACGCGGTGTTCACCAACCAGAGCTCCCCTCTGGTGGAGGCGGAGAAGACACACCGGGGGCACGCGGTCATCGAGCAGGTGTTCGCCGATCTGAAAGCCGGCCCGTTGGCCCATCTGCCGTCGAAATCGTTCAACGCCAACGCCGCCTGGCTCGCCATCGCCACGATCGCGTTCAACCTCACCCGCGCCCTCGGCGTCACCGCCGGCGGCCGGTACGCCCGGGCCGAGACCGCGACCATCCGCGCCCACCTGATCCACACCCCGGCCCGGGTAGCCACCTCGGCACGACGAATACGGCTGCACCTGCCCACCCGCTGGCCCTGGGCCAGCGGGTGGCAGCGGCTCTGGACCGCTGTCATGACCACCTGAACCCGGTAGCCCCCGACCGTCACGACCAAGGAACCCCAGTGGAAAGCCCGGACAGACCGGGCGATCACCCCTGCCCGAAAGCCACCGCACGGTCGCCCGAACACCACATCTACAAGCACAAACACCCTCAGACGTCAATCGGTGGATTCAGGCTAAAGGACGTAGCTCGCCCTTCAGGCGACGCGTCCCTTCTTCAGCCACGGAGCGCTGGCGACGAGTTCGGCGGTTCGCTCTGGTAGGTCATCTGGGGCATCGCCGTCGTCGGCGCGGTTGCTGACCTCGTCTCGAAGTATGCGTTCGGCGGCCTGCCGGTCACCCTCGGCCGCGACGACAGCCGCGAGGTCCAGTCGGGGGGTGTCCTCGTAAGGAGCGGCGAGCAGGGCGATATCGGTGGCGGCACGGGCCAACTCCAGGTCGCCCGCATGGAGGGCCGCGATAGTGACCGTGTGAGCCACGTCGACCACGGCGCACACCATGTGTTGATCGATGCGCACACCGTCGGCCAGCCACGCCCATCCGCGCCCCCGTTGTCCGGTGAAGGGTTCCCCGGTCACGAGCTCCAACGCCGCCCGAAGGTCAACAAGGCCCTCGGTACCGCGGGCCTGGCCACGCGAGCGAAGCCTACGGAACAGGTCGATGTCGGCCAGGACGCCTACCAACTGATAGATGCCCATCCCGCGGGCGATGCCGGCCGGGGATTTCGTGGCGTCCGGCAGATAGTTGCCACCGGTCGTGGGGTCGACGCCCAGCCAACTGCGCACCTTCGACAGGTGAACCCTGAATCGTCCGCCCCGGCCGACGGGCACGGAACTGGGCCCTCCGGCGCTGGCGCAGGGCGGCCAGTAGCCCAGCGGCGAGGACCCCGCCCGCACCGGTGAGCCCGGCCAGCACCCACGGGGCCAGATTCTCGGCCTCCCGATCGGACGCCTCGCCCACAGGCCTCTCGTCGCTGCTCACTTCGGTGGTCACGGGCGCCGAGGCGAACGGGGATGGCGCCGCCGGCGCGCTCACCGGGGCGATGGGTACAGGGACGACCCCGCCGGTTGCAGGCGACGTCTCGGCGACCGGGGTCCGTGTGGCGGTTGCAGGGGCAGAGGAGGCGTCCGGCGACGACGGCGAGTTCTGGGATGTCGGCTCGGCTCGTTCGGGTTCGGGGAAGGTTGGCAGCTCGGGTGTTGCTTCCGCAGCGGACGGGATGAGCAGGTGCCAGCCGGGAAGGATGAGGTCTGGGTCGGTCAGGCGACGGCCGTCCGGCTGCGGGATCCGCCGAGAGGCCTCGAAGATCCGTGGCCACGCCTCGGCGTCGTCGAGGTACTGCTGTGCGATCTCGCTCAGCGTGTCGCCCTTGACCACGGTGTATCGGGAATGTGCGCGGTCGCTCGCTACCAAGGCCTGGCCGGCGTCGGCCTGCGCCGCTGCGGGCAGGGTTAGCACCCAGCCCGGCCTGAGGAACTGCGGCTTGCCCCGCAAGAGGTCGTTGTTGAGCTTGAGGATCTCGGGGTAGCGGTTCCCGGATCCCAGGTGGTGCTCAGCGATCGACCACAGGGTCTCACCTCGTTTGACCGTGTGAGTAACGCGTGCGGGGGCGGCCTTGACGAGCGCAACGGCTCTTGGCGTTCCCACGGACGCGGAGGGCGCGGGCTCCACGCTGGCCGTCGCTGTGGCCACCGGGCTCGGGCTGTCTGGGACTGCGGATGCAGTCTCGATCCCCGTGGCGGGCACCGCGATGAACAGGAGCAGCGCTGCTGTCACGAGCCGGCGGGCCGGCACCTGGGACCACCGGAGCCCGGGCAGCTTGGGTGCCTCCAGACCTCGGAGGGCTGCGACTGCCTCCGTGAGGATCGTGACCGCGAGCAGTCCCCATGCAACCCACGCCGCGCCCTTCAAGATCAACACTGTCAGGTGGCCGTCATCCGGGCTGGTGAGCGCCGCCAACCACCCTTCCAGACCGGACGGAGTCGGCCCCCACCCGAGGGCCAGCAACACCGCAGGAAGCCCCACGAGGAGGGCAACGAGCGCGACGAAGGCAGCAAGTCCGACCAGGCGAGGGTGACGAGGGGGTGGGTTCATCGGGGAGCTCCGTTCACGACGCGCGACAGCAGGATGGTGGCGTCGCCGCTGACCGTCTTGGGCCCGATGCCTGCGGTTCCGAGGAACTTCGGCTGGTAGACGATGGTGACGTGCACCGACAGGGTGGTCGGTCCGGTGATGCTCACGCTGCCCTCGACGCCGGCGGCGATGATGGCGAGCGCGGCGAGGGGCCGCTGTGCAGGTAGGCCGTTGCGGCCGTTCGGGCGGCGTAGGTGTCGATCTGGGGGGATTGGCCGCGCATGATCTGGCTGGCCTGCACCTGGTTCGCGGCCGTTCGCCCGGCCTGCTGGGCGAGGTCGTGGGCGCGCTGCTGGGCGTTGACCTGCCCTGTCAGGTCGACGGTGATTCCGATAACCATGGTGATCACGAGCGCGATCAACACCCCCCACACCGTGACCGAGCCTCGCTCATCGTGATGGCGCATCATCGCCCCCTGAACACATCAAGCGGACTTGTGACCGTCGCGCTGACGACCCTGTCCGGCAGGCCGGGCAGTGCCAGCTCTGACAGCTCCACCGTGCAGCTCACCGTGGCCGCGACGCTCGCCGGGGTGCCCACCGGTTTGGCGAACCCCGAGGTGTCGAGGGTGACCGTCATCGAGGCGCAGGTCAGCCCCTGGTTGGCCAGGGTGGCTCGTGCCGCCGTGACCGCCGACGTCTGGGCGGCGCCTGCGGTCCGGGCGATGGGACGCCGCACGTGCGGCGTCCGCGGCCGCTTGCTGGACGCTCCCGTGGGCGATCGCCACCCTCCCGCCAGCCACGGCAAACAGCAGCAGGAGCATGAGCGCCGGCACTAACAAGACCAGTTCGATCGCGGCTGAACCACGCTCATCGGCGGCGCAGCGCCGAGCCTGGAAGCTGGCGCTCCGGCATCGTCGGGATTCGTGAACCCGCGGCTTCATCGCGTGTACCTCTCGACCGGCAGGGTGGCCGACTGGGACACGGTCACATCCATGAACGGCACGAGCCGGACGCTGTGGCCGGTCACCGTCACGGTGGTGCTGGTCGCCGTCCTGTCGCCGGTGACGGTCACGCCGGTCAGCGTCGTCCCTCCCACGTCGGTGGCGAAGGACCTTGCGCTCGACAACCCCGCCTCGAGGGAGGAGTTGAGCATCGCCGACGTGCGGGCGCCCGACTGGGCGGACGCCAGGGCGATCGACCGGGCGTGGAACCAGGTGCCGGCCTGGACGGCCAGGAACAGCACCGTGAGCACGATGGGAAGTGCGATCACCATCTCGACCGATGAGGACCCGCGCTCACCTCGCATTCGCCAGCTGCTGGCCCTGGACCGCCGCATGGTCGTCGCCTACCGGATCTCGCCGGCCTTGCCGACGACGTAGGCCTGGATGATCGCGGCGACGATCCCCACGATCGCGATCGCGAAGATCGCCCAGAGGACGTTCTGGATGGTCTCCGACATGCCGTCCTCGGCGAGCATCCGCTTGCGCTGCTTGGCGAGCCACGACTCGAGGTCGCGGCGCATGAGCTGGCTCTCCACGTACAGGTTGAGCATCATGGTGGGGTTTCCTCTCCTGAAGGGGTTCTTCCTTTGGGGGTCAGGTGTTGCTCATCAGGGTCATCAGGGATGGCCCCAGCAGGATGGCGATGAAGACGATCGCCAGCATGGTCGCAGGGATGCTGAGCCGCTCGGAGGCGGCGTTCGCCCGGGCCTGCTCGTCGGTCAGGAGCGCCACGCGCAGCGCTCGGTTGTGTTCCCGAAGGGTCTGGTAGACGGGCATCGTCTGCTGCTCGGCCAGCGCCATGATGTTGGCCAGATCGTCGAGCTCGGGCAGGGCCAGTTCGTCGCCCATCGCACGGAGGACGTCCCACGGTGGGCGTCCGTCGACGCTGGACTGGGTGAAGCCCTCCGCCAGGCGGTCGAAGACCCACTGGCCGCGGCCAACGCGCGCCGCGTTCTCCAGTGCCTGTCGGGGGCCGGAACCGGCGCGGCGTTCGAGGGCCACCAGGTCGATGAAGCTGGTCAACACGTGGTTGAACTCGAGGCGGGCCGCTTTCGCCTTGCCGTGGATGTCCAGGTTGGGCAGCACGAACAGCCCGACGGCGCCGACCAGCGACGCGATCAGCGGGACCGCGATCGGGAACCGCAAGCCGAACACGTTGAACAGCGTCGACAGCAGCGGAGGTGCGACCAGCCCGATGGCAGCCAGGATCAGCTTCTCGCCGTAGAAGCTGGCCTCCGTCCGGCGCAGCAGCGCCAACTCCTTGACGGGCGTCATCCACACCCACCTCGGCACCCAGCGCGCGACCCACGCACCCACCCGATCCTGGGCGTCCACGCCGCCCAGCAGGGCCGGAGCTGCCGGCACTCCGGCCAACCGGTCCAGCGCGGGACCGAGCGCCGGCACGGTCGGAGCGAGCCACCACACTGCGCACAGGACGCTCGTGGCGAACATCAAGCCTGTGAGTGCGGCGAGCTGCAGGCCGGTCATGACGGTTCTCCGGACGCCAACAGTCTGGGCAGCGGCTTGACCCGCGCCATCCGTCGCATGACCACAAGACCCACCACATAGAGCGAGAGGAGCACCGACAGGATGACCTGCCCCATTGGTGAGCGGTACGGCTCCAGGTACTGGCCGGTGGCGGCCATCCCCACCAGGCACACCACGGTAATCAGGGTGACGATCCGCGCTGTCTGGCGCGGCTTGCTGCGGTCGGCCTCCAGATGACGCCGGGCCGCGACCTCCGCGGACACCGACTCGGCGAGCCCGGACAGGATCTGGGAGAGACCATCGGCCCGCTTCTGCGCGGCGAGGATCAAGGTGGCCGCCACCAGGTCACCGGTCGAGTCGTTGAACTGGTCGGCGAACGCGCGGAGCGCCTCGGCAGTGTTCCACCGCGACCGGATCCGGCCCACCAGGGTGGTCACCTCCGGACGGATGACGTCGGGTGTGGTGCGCAGCGTGGCCACGAGGGCGCCCTCCAGACCGACACCGACGGTGATCACGCCAGCCAGGTTGCGCGTCCACTCAGCCAGACCTTCGAGTCGTTCGATCGTGTGGGACTCGTCCGAAGCGCCCAGGACCACCGGCAGGCCGACCGCCGCCAGCGGGAAGACAACGATGGCGATCACCCAGCCCGACAGCAGAGCGACCACCACCCCGGCCACTCCCGCCAGGACACCCGCGACCAGCACGCGGCGCGGGACCGAAGCCAGCCGCACAAGGAGCCGGGGCGTCGCCGGAGCGGCCGTCGGGACAGGCACCCGACGGAGTCCTGCGACCAGCCCCATCACGCCACCGACGCCGAGGACGCTCACGAGCGCGGGAACCAGCGGGTTCATGCGACACCGCCGTGGCGTTGCGCCTCCACCAGGAACTCGTTCGCCGTGAACCCGTGACCCGCCAGCATCCGCAGGTGGTCCGGCAGCACGAAGGCGACCGCCGGACCGTCGGGGTCACTGCGGAAGACGGTGGTCGCGGCGTAGCCGGCGGACTCCTCGCCCGGCGTGATCGCGAGCACCTCGTCGACCACGCGACGTTTGCGGACCGAGCCGTCGCGGCCGCGGACGTACATGGATCGCAGTTGCACCACCAGGCCGAGGCAGCGAGCCAGCTTCATCACCGCCGAGTCGCGGGTGAACTCGCCGGACTGCATCGCGCAGCTGACGAGCTTCTCCATCGTGTCGGACGCCGACGCGGCGTGCGTCGTCGACAGGGAGCCGGACCCGGACTCCATGGCCATGATCATCTGCGCGACTTCGCGGCCGCGGACCTCGCCGACGATCTGCCGGTCGAGCGCGTACCGGAAGGAGGCGTGCATCCCGTCCTGCAAGGTGAACTCGTTCACCGGACGCCCGTCGGGACCCCGCTCCCCGGAGCCGGGACGCGCTTCCCACGAGAACACGACGGGGTGCTCGTCGACCAGTTGCTCCAGACCGAGTTCCCGCTCTGTCTCGAAGGTGCCCAGCACCTCCTCCGGACCGATCTCGGCGCACAACGCTCGCAGCAGCGTGGTCTTGCCGTCGCCCTGCTGGCCGGAGACCACGATCGACAGCCGGGCCTTCACCGCGGCCGCGAGGAACGACGCGAGCAGCGGGCTGACCGTGTCCAGGCCCACGAGGTCGTCTAGGGTGATGCGCACCAGGCGGTGCCTTCGGATCACGACGCTGGGTCGATGGGTGACGAACGCGGACGCCGCCAGGCGTGCGCCCTCGAGGTTCAGGTGCAGGTCGGGGTTGGCGTCGGAGAACACGCGCGGCGGATCGGCCCTGGACGCCAGGTCCTGCAGCAGCTGGATCAGCTCCTCGTCGGACGCCGCGACCGGCGGCCCCGGCACCTTCTCGCCGCCCACCAGGTCCAGGAACACCCGATCGTGCCCGACGACGATGATGTTCTCGACGTCCGGGCGATCGACCAACGGCTGCAGCCGGCCCAGTCCGAACATCAGGTCGAAGACGGCCTGCGCCAAGGCGTCCTGCGCGGTGGCGGAGCTGACGGAGCCGTTGGCGGCGAACCGCGCCTCGGTCGCCTCCTGGACGACCTGCATGATCACGGCCCGCCCCAGCTCTTGGCGCGCGGTCTCGTCGGCCAGGGGCGACTGCCCGATCCGCTCGGAGAAGCGTTTGGACGCCAACGCACGCAACTCCGACGCCTCGTCCCAGTCCACCTCCGTCGACCGTTCCGAGGGTCGACCCCCGGCACCCGACTTCGCCTCGCGGCCCACGACGTGGAGTGACGACGATGTCGGTGCGACTGCCGTCGACAGGGTGAACCCGGAGCGGACGCGGCCCGGCCGCGCCGGATCGGTGCCGTCGGCGAAGGCGGTGAACAGGGGCACGCTGGCCAGGTCGGGCCTCTCCCAGGTGGGCTGCGGCTGCTTGGTCATCGTTCCGCCCCCGTCCTGGTGCGCGATAGCGCGTCCTCCGTGCGCGGCGCGAGGGCTCGCAGCGACTCACCCAACGCCACCACCGATCGCGGTAGCGGCGAACGATCGAACCGACGCTGAGGCTCCCCGTGGGACCACCACCGCGCGGCGTCCGGATCCCACGCGACCTCGCCGACGACCGGCACGCCCAACGTCTTCGTGACCTCGGACGTGCTGTACCGACGGGCCGGCCCTGCGATGACCAACCGCACGTCACCCAACGAGCCTTCCTGGAGACCGGGCAGCCGTGACCGCACCCGGGCCAGTTCGGGCAGCCCGGTCCCCGTCACGACCATGGTCACGTCCGACTCCGAGATCAGTGGTTCCGGGCTGCCGACCATGCCCAGCCGGCCGGCGTCCACGACGATGTCCACGCCCGTGTCGACCTCGAGTCCGCGGAGGGCGTCCAGGAGCGCGTCCCACACGCCGAGGAGGGACGCGGCCTGCTGGTGCGCGCGGAGCCCCGGCAACAGGCTCGCGTTCGAGTCGGCCAGGGGGAAGAGCCGTGACGGCAGTTCGTCGGCCAACTGGTGGTGCCGGTGCGCCAGCACGAGTTCGGAGAGTCCCGGCCGCGCGACCCCGGTGCAGTAGCCCGCCAGGATCGCCGAGCCGCCCGACGGGTCAGCTTCCACCAGCACCACCGGGCGGGGCCACGTCAGGGCGAGACCGACCGACAGGGTCGTCACCCCCAGCGAGCCCGAGACGGACGCGATCGTGAAGACGGGCATGGCGTCACCGTTCCCGGGAGTCGAGCACCACGGCCACCTTGCCGGTCGCAGCCCGCGCCGCCAGATCGGGGGCGGCGTCCGCGCTCACGAGCAGGTCGACCAGGGCGAACTGCCCGTCCTGCGAGCGGGTGACCGCGACGACCTTGGCCGCGATGGTGACCGGTGACACCTCGCCGCCTGGCCCTGCGCGCCGGGCGTCTGCACCACCCGCACGTCGTCGCCGGTCTTCAGCGGGATGGCGGGCAGCATGCCGTCCACCAGGGACAGACCGACGACGGTCTCCCCCTTGGCCGGGACGGTTTCGGGGGCGATGGCGTCGGGCGTGAGCAGCCCACCGGCTGAGATGTCGAGAGCGGCACGCTGACCCACGACGGTCGACACCTCGCTGGCGGGGATCGAGGCGACCGCCGGATCGAGCGACACCCGCGCGACCATCAGATCACCGGCGGTGATCACCGCGCCACGAGGGACGGCCGCCTTCGCCACCACGACCTCGACCGACGAGGTTGCCGCCGTCCACAGCCACACGCCGCCCAGCGCCGACAGCAGGAGCGCTGCCACGGACGCGATGATCAGCACCGGACGCCGCCGGGTCTTCACGGGACCCAACGCCGCGGGCGCCGGAGGGGTCGTGGTCGTCGCCGTCGTCGGCGCCAAGGTCGGTGTCCTCACGTCCTCATCCCTTCACCACGGTCTGGAGTTCGCCGATCGTGACAACGACCGAGCTCGTGTACGTCTGGTTGATGACACCGGACTCGCCGATCCCGGACCAGTTGATGGTCCAATAGCTCGTCGCGGTGACCGTGTAGGTGCCCTGCTTCGTGTAGCGGTAGCCGCAATCCGGCGACGCCGACATCCCGAACGAGTCCGTATAGGAGGTGCCTGTGGACGTGCACGCCACGGTTCCGCCGTCGCCCATGCTCCAGACCACCTGGGTGACCTTCCCGGTTGCCGTGACGGAGTAGCCGCCCGCCGACGCGGTCTTCGTGTTGGGTCCCCAGGTGCTCTGGTCCGGCGACGCCACCCACAGCCAGATCGGCAGCCCGACGAGGCCCACCGAGCCGGGCGAGGGATCCGGCGCCATCCCGATCGTGACCGCGCGAAGGCGCATCTGGGTGACCGCCTGCAGGGCCAGCACTCTGGGGTCAGGGATGACGCCGGGGGCGCTGTCGGCCCAGAAGAGGTAAGAGCCCGGACCAGACCAGATGCCGGAACCCGAGCACCGGTAGATCGATCCCGTCGTGTTTCCGCTCCACACCGCGTCCGTCAGCGGGGGCGGCGGCGACTAGGCCTTGATGTAGCAGGCTCGGGCGTTGCTCCAGGTCCCCAGCTCCGGGTTCGAACAGGGGACTTCGCGAGGAGGCATTTCCTGCGTGACGCAGGCAACCGGGTCGCTGCTGCCGGAGCCGGTGTGCTTCAGCGGAGCGGCGCCGCCGGAGCCACCGTAACCGGGGACGCCGACGCCACAGGCAACTCCCCAGCTCGCCCCTTCGCAGCCGGCGTCCGCGTAGGCAGGGGTCCCCGCCAGCGGCGTTGTCGCCAGAGCCACGCAGAGCGCGAGCGCCGCGAGGAGCCTGGTCAACATGATCCGAGGACCTCGTCCTTGGTGATCTGCAGGTTGGCGCCGACGAGCTGCACCGTGCTCTCGTGTGAGAGTCGTGGCTGCGGGGCCGGCGTGACCGGCTGCCCGGCCTTGTCCGTGAGGATGGCATCGCTGCGATCGACGCACGAGGTGACGACCCACCCGTCGCCCTTGGCCAAGGCGCTCTGGGACGGGAGCTTCGTGGCCCCGACCTGCACCTGCCCCCGCTGGCGGACCGTGGTCAGCATCACCTGCAGGCTGCTCAGCGCCTCGCCCGAGGCAAGGGTGTCGAGCTCGTTGATGCTCCTGCTCGAGTCGACCAAGAGGCCGTCGAGCGTCTGCCACAGAAGGACGACCCTCGCCTTCGCGTCCTCGAGCTTCTGGTCTTCGGGGCTGAGGGTCGGTGTCGGCGTCACCGTGGGTGACGGCGATTGCGACGGGCCTGTCGGTGTCGGGCTGGTGGTGGGCGTGGCTGTGCAGCCACCGATCAGGGCAGCGGCCATGATGGCGCCCACCGCTTTGGTGGCCAGTCCCAGGTGGGTCATCCCATCCTCCTTCGCCTACGGGACATAACGGGGCGCGGAGGCACCTCGCGGACATCCTGTGCGTGGTGATTTCTCGTGGAAGGCGGCAGCGCCGATCCCGGAGGCGCTCGGCGCTCGTATGGCGCCGTCGCGGGTACTGCCAATGTCAGAAGCGGCCATCGCTGGCTCCAAGCTCTCCAGGGGGTGGACCTGTACGGGAAGGCTAAGCATGGATTTCCGCGATCTTGCGGATTTCGAGCTTCGTCCCTCTGCGTGTCACGCTAGCACATCTACACCGTTTAGCGGTATAGATTGCTCATCGTGTCTCGTCTCCCCTTGCCGCGGACCACTGAAACAATGGGCGCGTGCCTGCCTACTCCTACGCCCCGCTCCCCGGTGAGTTGGACGCGTTGGTCGGCATGGGCATGAACCGCGTCAAGCTCGCGATCGCCGTGGCGCTGGCCGAACACGGGGGTTGTCTCAGCACACCAGAGCTGGTCGCCGCGCTCGGCGAGGGGGTCGCGGGTACCACCATCGCGCGCAACCTCAACGAACTCGAAGACCACGGCTACGTCACCGGCGACGTCCCCCGCGACGAGCGCCGCCGCCGGCGCACGCACTGGACGCTCAACCATGCGAAGCTTCACGCCGACCTGCGTGCGATCATCCAGGCAACCACACCCTCCGTCGAGACACCGACCGCATCGGATTGAAGGGCGGCGGCCGGCAGGCAGGCGATCGAACGCGGAATCCGTGTGCGCGAGTTGGGTTACGGACGACGACAACGCCTTGGGGAAATGGCCTAACTCTCGGTCCACAACGCGTGACGGGCACGTGAGGCCCTACCAAGCCACACGGCGACTGTTGGCGAAGGTCACCGGACCGGCCGTTCGGCACAGGAGCGCCCTCACCTTGTTCTTGACCTCGTGACGGCCGCGTGAGCCGCGCAACCCCGTTCCCACAAGGGAAAACTGCTCGCCGCTCGCCCAGGAAGCGACCCGGGAGCGCCAGGAAGACCGTTCCGGGGCTGCGGCTAGGAGTACGTCGAGCGGGTCTTGTGTCCTCTGAGGCCCGCTTGGGCCCAGAGAGGGACAGTGCCATGACCATGCGAACCTACGAGTCGTTGCCCACGGCCGCTGCCCGGATCGGGGTGAGCGTGAAGACCATCCGCCGGCGAATCGCCGAGGGCGTCCTCCCTGTGTACCGGTGCGGCCGCATCCTCAGGCTGGACCCCGACGACGTCGACGCCATGTTCAGCAGGTACCCGCAGTGGTCAACCGCGCCGCGGGTCTCGACGAGAGCAGGGACCATTCGACGCGCCTCATAGCCCGTTCCATGGGGCGCGGCCGTCCGCCCGTCCAACTTGCTCCCGTCGGGACTGCCTCGTCGTCCCATTTCGCAACACGAAACGTGTGGCCGTTCTGCACCAGCTCCCAGAGTTCAGCCCAATTCGAGAACTCCAAGCGACCGGACTCGGCGTTCGGCGCCCACGGCGCGTCGTAGAAGCAGACTCGGCCAGCCTCGACGGGCTGGTGTACCAGCCCCTTTTAGCCGAGCCAGATTACGGACGGTTCCTCTTCCGCCGCAGTCGCGGCAGTTGACCCCGCGGCCTCGCCGTCGGGCCGAGACGCCTTCACCTATGGCCCCAGCGTGGACCCAGCGTGCCAGTTACCAAAGGTGTCAGCCCGAACGGCTACCGTCAGGTCTACGAGTCCTTCCGAGTCGGCGCCCGGGCGTGGCGCCAAGGAGATCAGCAACAGCTATGAGCACAGCGTTCCCCCTTTGGTCAGATGAACCGGCGACGCAGGATCTATTGGCGTTTCGTGCTGTGGCAGAGACAGCGGCGGACGCGATCTTCGACGACGACCTGGACCCAGTTGCGATCGGACTCTCGGGTGCCTGGGGCAGCGGCAAGACCAGCGTGCTTGAACTGATCAAGGCCGAGGTTGTGGAGCGCTCGCAGACCGCTGGCAGCAAGGTTCTGGTGATCCCCACCCAGCCCTGGCGTTACGACCCGATCGTCGGCCCAAAGGAGAGCCTCATCGCTGAGGTGCTCGGCGGTCTGATTAAGGAGTTCAAGGCTGAGGACCCCGTCGGCAGGGCCGGGCTTGAGGCCTTCAAGAAGCTCGTCCGCAAGGTCAACTGGTCGAAGGCGGTCAAGATGGCTGCTCGGACCGCGCTCACGATGCAGGTTCCAGACTTCGACGACGTGTTGGGCCTGGTCAGCGACGACCCCGAGAGCCTCGACGCTGACAAGGGCATGGCGGCCTTCCGGGATGAGTTCGCAGCACTCCTGGACGATCCAGCACTGCAGCATCTATCGCGCGTGGTCGTCCTCGTTGATGATCTCGATCGCTGCCTGCCGGACACCGTTGTGGAGACGCTTGAGGCGATCCGGCTCTTCCTGTCTGCCAAGGGCATGTCGTTCATAATCGCGGCCGACGAGGACCGTGTGGCCGACGCGATCCGGCAGAAGCTGGGAACCACGGCGGCCGCCCGCGAGGACGAGGACCCCGCCAAGCTCTACCTGCACAAGATCGTCCAGACGACGATCCCGCTGCCCGCACTGAGTCGATTCGATACGGAGGCCTACCTGTTCCTTCTGTTGGCGAAGGGCGGGGTCGACGACGATGCCTACACCCGATTCGTCGCCCACTGCGACGAGCTGCGCCTGGATGGAGGCAGTCTCGATGGCATCGAGGTCGAGGACGGCAGTTTGCTCGCTGGCCACCTGGTGACGGCTGCCAGACTCACCCCGATCTTGTACGAGAAGTTTCACGGCAACCCGCGCCGCATCAAGCGCTTCCTCAACGACCTAAACGTCCGGCAGGCCGTGGCGCGCCGTCGTGGTTTCCAACTGCAGGCCGATCAGGTCGCCAAGCTCATGGTCCTTGAGCGCATCCTCACCGAGGACTTCCGCACTGTTCTCGACTGGCTGGCCTCGAACCAACTCCGCGACAAGCTCGAAGCCCTCGAACTCGCCGCCAACGGCCCCGCACTGACGGCGGCCGACCAGACGCACGATGAGCACGCGGAGATGCCCGCGAGGGGGAGGCGAACAGCCAAGAGCGCGCTGCCCCAGGAGCAGGAGTCGCAGGCTGCGCGTGAAGATGCGTTCAGCGACACGCTTCGACGGTGGGCGAAGCTCCCGCCCGCTCTCGACGCGTCGACCATTTCCGGCTACCTCTACCTGGCTGCCTCCTTCGCCAAGATCGAGGTCATGGACACCGGATTGCCTGAGCGTCTCCGTGACCTCGCTGTCGCACTCACTTCAAGCCTGAAACTCGACCGTGCTGGCGTCAGTGACCACGCGCTCAAGTCACTGCCTGAACCCGATGCGCGGACTCTCGTCGGGTACCTCGGACGTCGCACCCGTGACCAGCCAAGCCTTCAGAAGGTCAGCGTCGAAAGCCTGCTCCGCCTTGCGGCGTTGCAACCAGCCACGGTACCGGACGTCGTAGCAGCGCTGAAGGGCCTCCCGGCCGGCGATGTCGAGGCCGTGACGATCATCAAGTTGCGCCTGCTCGACCCCGCGACCTACCGACCCGTCCTGGACGTCTGGAGGGCCGGAACCGAGGACGAACAAGTGGTGAACTCGATCGACGTGGTCGAGAAGGCATGGAGCACCAGCCGTGGGTACTAGTGGCTCATTCGGCGGAAGCGGTGGCAAGGATGCCCGCGATCTGCGCGACACCATCGCGGATTGGCTCGATGGGCCTGTCGAATCCGAGCCCACGAGCGGGCCAGACTCCGGCGATTCTGGTGGACACGACGGCCCCCCTGATCCGTCGGCTCCGCGTCCTCATGACCAGCCACCGCAGGTAGACCTCGGACCCGCCCTCCGCGTCCTACTCCGTCCTCGTGGACGAGGCGGCGCCGACGGTCCCGGCGCTGGTGGCGGTGGAGCGCGCGGTGGTGGTGCGGGGAGCCGCACATACGGTGGTGCGTCTCGATCGGTTGGCCGAGTCTCGAAGGCGGCTGGCCGCGCCGGACACCTAGCAATTGCCTACTCGTCTGGGAACCGTGAAGCACTGCGGGAAGCCGGGCTCAACTATGACGAACTCCGGGCGCTGGGTGATCCCGTCGCCGTTGGCATCAAGATCGTCGAGGCCGCATTTGGGTCCCAGTCCGACAGCACTGTCGCCGACGCTGAGGAGCGCGATATCGTCGCCGGTGTTGTTGAGTGGATCCTGCAGCAACCAGCAGGAAGCCGCCCAACGCCGGAAGAGGTCGTCCGGAAGTCAATCGAGACAACCATCGCGGAGACCGCGCTAACGGAGATCTCCTCCACGGTCTATGCGAAGGCGGCTAGTGCCGCGAAGCGACGCAGCTTGGAGAGGCAGATCCGCGATGTGGCCGCCGAGTACGCGGCCCAAGCCACACTGAGCCCCACTGGCGCAACCGAACTCGAGATGTCGAGGGCGATCGAGGGTGGCATCCGAGACATCGGCAAGATCTTCGGAGTCAAGTCATGACCAGGCTACTTCTGGCGATCTCCGAGACGGACGCTGACGCGGCGCTTCAAGGCAGCGCGTTCGATGAGGTCTTCCTTTGGTCCAGTAGAGGGCGGTCTACATTCGCCGGCGGGACGCTTGACCCGTACCTCTCGACGCTTGGGGCGGTGAACCCACGCAACGTGGACCTAGTTCGGATCGCGCTGGCGGTCCTCGCGGCTGACCGGTCGGTGCTTCGTGAGGGCGGAGGCTCGAGTTGGAACGCTCGGGTGTTCGACCTCACCGTGCAGGTAGATGACACTGAGGTTTGGGCATCAGTTGCTGACCCTCTGGCCCGAGTCGTCGGCTTCCTCTCTGGTGACCGCTGGACGTTCCAGTTTGTGCCCGCGCCTGTCTCCAGTGAGACGACTCAGCTCCTTGAGCAGCCAGTCTCTGACCGCACGGTACTGCTCAGCGGCGGGGCAGACTCCGCGGCCGGCGCACTGCTTTCAGCTGTGGAACTTGGCGAAGGACGCTCGCAGGCCCTCGTGTCGCACTACAGCTCAACCGCCATCTCCCCGGTCCAGCGGGGTCTGGTCAAGGCGGTCGCAGGCCTCGTTCCAGGCATTGGGCAGGTCCATCAGCAGTTCCACATCCACCGTGGCTCCAAGCGTCTGGACGCCACCTCGTTCCGCAGCGAGGCGTCGACACGATCGCGGTCGCTCCTCTTCATTGCGCTGGGGCTTGCCGTAGCGGAACGCGCTGGCTCACCGCTTTGGATTGCCGAGAATGGCTTCGCATCACTCAACCCACCACTCGGTCCTGATCGCCGTGGGAGCCTGTCGACCCACACCACGCACCCGAGGTTCCTTCGGGAGTTGGCCGACCTGGTGCAGAGCGTCGGCGGACACAGCCTGATCGATAACCCCTTCGAAGCGCTCACGAAGGGCGAGATGTTCCGGCGCGTCGCGGACGCGATCGGAGTGGAGCCTGCATCCACCTACCTAAGCGCGACCAATTCTTGCTCGCACACCGACGCCCGCTACAGCGGGGCACCCGTTGGAACCTCCTGCGGGGTGTGCTTCGGCTGCCTTGTCCGAAGGGCAGCCTTCACTGCAACGGGTATTCCAGACAAGACGATCTACCTCTGTGAGGACGTGAGTGGACGGTTCGGCGCCTTCGTCAAGCAGAAGTCCATCGTCGAACCCATGCGGGACTTCGTCGATCGAGGGATCCGTGCCCGCGATGTGATGGCCATGTCCCTGCCACAGGGTTACGCCGCACAGGATGCGCTTGCCCTCTCCCTGAGAGGTGTCGAGGAACTCCGGAGCCTATTCGCATGAGCCGGCAGCTCCCACCAATCGATCTCCACGCGCACGTCAGCCCGAAGGCAAGCCCGGCCGAGCTGGAAAGCCTCGGCGCTGTGGTTTTCGCCGCGACAAGATCCATTGCGGAGTTCGAGTCCGTCAGTGGGCGTCGCGATCAAGTGACCGTCTGGGGGCTGGGTTGTCACCCCGGCGTGCCGGAGGCACAGAGCGCCTTCGACTCCGCGAAGTTCGCGACCCTTCTGTCATCGACGCCTTACGTGAGCGAGGTGGGGATCGACAGGCGTTCCAAGGTCCCAATGAAATCTCAGTCACAGGTACTGAACTCGATCTTTGAAAGCCTCCTGAGCAAGCCACGGATCACATCCGTCCATAGCTCGGGTGCCGCTGGCGCCGCTCTCGACCTGTTGGAGCGTCGGCCTATCAAGGGTGCCGTGCTCCACTGGTGGCGGGGCGACCATATACAGACCAGGCGCGCGATCGAGCTTGGGTGCTGGTTCTCTGTCAACGCCGCAGGTACGAAGTACCCCACGGAGATCGCAACGATCCCCCCCGACCGCCTTCTCACGGAGACCGACCATCCATCCGGCGATCGAGGCTCCACCCCGCCAAGGCAGCCTGGACGAGTAGGAGACGTCGAGACGGCACTTGCCCAGATTCACGGGATCAGCGCGGTGGCCGTTCGCCGGCAGGTGTGGTCAAACTTCCTCCGACTAGTCGATGAAGTTGGTGTTTTCGATCTCCTTCCATTGCCAGTGCGAAGGATGCTCGCCGCCGCACGACTCACCGGCAGCCGTGTTGAGAGCTGACCGCCGGACTACAGCGGCGTCGACAGCACCCCTAGAGGCACTGTGATCACCGGGCCGCGCTCGCTCGACCCGTCGCGAACGCGGACATGCGGGCAGCGAGCTGGGCATCGCGTTCGGCCGCGACGTGCTGGTAGCGCATGGCCATGTTCGGCGTGCTGTGCCCGATCCGCGCCTGAAGCTCCGCCAAGGTGGCTCCCAACTGCGCGGCCAGCGTCGCGCTGGTGTGACGCAGCCCGTGCACCGTCAGGCCGGGCATGTCGATGGCCGCCTTGCCCTTGTTGTGGGCGACCCGGAGGACGCTGTCGTTGAGCGGGGAGTGTCCGTCGCGAGCCGGGAACATCAATGAGTCCCGCTCACGCACCGGCTGGCGCGCCGCCCACTCCCGCAACGCCGGAAGGAGGTGAGGAGGGATGGACACCGACCTGACCCCGGCGTCCGTCTTGGGTGGGCCGATCAGGAGTTGCCCCTTGAGTCGCACCACAGCCTGACGGACATGCACCACCCCGAGGTCCACATCCAGGTCACGCACGCGGAGCCCCCGCACCTCGCCGGACCGCAGACCGCACCACCCGGCCAACAACAACGGAACCCGACGCGCCTCAGGCACCGCAGCCAGGTAGCGGTTGAGCTGGTCGACCGTGAGCACCTCGATCTCACGCGCGCGTTCCTTCTGGGTGCCCGCCTTCACCCGGCACGGGCTCACCTCCACGAGCCGCTCCTCGACGGCCTCCTTGAAGATCGACTTGAGCAGCCCGTAGGCGTTGGCCTGTTGGGTGGGCGTCCCTCGCATCCCGGCGTACCAGGTCGAGACTTCAGCAGCCGTGATCTCGCCAAGAGGGCGCTTGGCGAACGCGGGAAGGATGGTCAACCGCAGCAGCTTCGCGTACAGCGCCGCCGTGCCCGGCCGAATCCGCCGGCGGGCCACCACAGTGGCGGCGTACTCACCCAGCAACAGGGGTGCCTCGTGAACCTCCCGGACCTGACGGGCCGGCGGTTCCCACTCGCCGCGACTGATCAGCCGTTCCTGATCGACCAGCCACCCCTCGGCGTCAATCCGGGCGACGAAGGTGATCGGAGCACTGTGCCGGCCGCCGTCGGGGCCGGTGTAGCGCGCCCGGTACCGCCCGCTCGGCAGCTGGCCGACCTCGCCGAAGCCACGCTTGACCTTGGCCCGTGGTCTACCCATGGTGCGCCCCTCCCGTCACACTCCGTAACGGTTCGAAGGACGGTCGGGTGGACAGTGGGCGACGCCGACGACGTTCCCCACGCCCCGGATGTCGTGGGGAATACGTGGGGAACCGTGGGGAATACGTGGGGAATGGGAGGCCTCTGAAGGCCATCCGTGTCCATGGGAGTCCACAACTGAGAAGGACCGAAGTCCTTGTCAGAGGGGATTTGATGTAGTCAGGGGACCATACATCGTTGTGCGCGAGAGAGGAGTTGAACCTCCACGTCCTTTCGGACACACGGACCTGAACCGTGCGCGTCTGCCATTCCGCCACTCGCGCGTCGCCCCCTCGCGGGGACAGCCTGAGTAACTTAGCACACCATCTCGCCCAGCACACATTCGGGCCTCGCAGGATGGACGGACGACACCCCAACACGAGGGGCCCACACCCCCGCCCCGGATGGCGATGTTCACCCACAGGACATGTTAGGGAACTTCACCTGGCACCCCATCACGGTGTCCGACTAGGGGTGACGCTGTCCACACGATCCACAGCAGTGGAAAGGCCTGTGGACAACTCAGTGGATGTGAACTCCACGCAACACCAGACGAACGTCCGATGGACGAGACGGGTGAGCTTGGACGACGCGCGTCACGGCCCCATGGCGAGGGTGTTCAACCCGCGGCAGACAACCTAGGGTGGGGCGATGAACGCATCCACCGCAGCACACGACGCCGAGCGTGACCCGTCGGCGGAGACGTCTCACGAACAATGGTGGGGAGCGCTCTCCCTGGAGGAGCGCTACCTGGCCATCGAGGCCGTCCGGCTGGACCAGGACCCCGGCTGGCCGGCCGAGCGACGCCCCACGGGCGAGCGCGCCGAGTGGCTCCGGCGACGGCCCGAGTACCTCGAGCGCTGGGCGGGGGCGGACAACATCGCCCGTCAGGACGCCACGGGCATCGGCATCGACCCCGTCCCGGACGCGCACGACACCACCTACCCGCTGGCGCCGGAGGGGCACACCGACGAGTCCACGGACAGGCCTGGCGGGGCCGACCGCGGGCATCTGCCCTGACGCCTGCCTGCGGTTCCGGTAGGTTGGCAGGGCCAGTGCACCGGATGAGGAGGACCTTGCCTTGAGCCAGACCACCGCAACGAGCGCGGCCGACACCCGCCCGCACCTTCCGTCCGTCGGACGCCGTACGCCGGTGTCGACCTACCGCCTCCAGCTGGGGCCCGACCTCAGCTTCGACCAGGCGGCGGCACAGCTCGACTACCTCGAGGGGCTGGGCGTCACGGACCTCTACCTGAGCCCGATCCTGCAGGCAGCCCCGGGCAGCACGCACGGCTACGACGTCGTCGACCACTCCCGCATCAGCGAGGCCATGGGCGGACGCGAGGGTTTCGTGCGACTGGCGACCCAGGCCCACGCACGCGGCCTGGGCATCGTCGTGGACGTGGTTCCCAACCACATGGGCGTCCCGACCCCGATCCACCACAACCGCGCCCTGTGGTCGGTCCTCAAGGACGGCCCGGCCTCTCCGTACGCCACGTGGTTCGACGGCACGGACGACGGGGACGGCATCCTCATGCCCGTGCTGGGGGCCCGCATCGGCACCGTGCTGGCGAACGGCGAGATCACGCTCGAACGCCGGGTCGTCCCCGGCCACGAGGACGACGGCGAGCAGCCCGTCCTCGTCTACTACGACCACGTCTTCCCCGTGCGCGCCGGCACCGAGAACCTGCCGATGCACCTGTGCGTGAAGGAACAGCACTACCGACTCGCCTTCTGGAAGGTCGCGGCCGAGGAGCTGAACTTCCGCCGCTTCTTCGACGTCGACACGCTGGTCGCGCTCCGCGTCGAGGACCCGGAGGTGTTCGACGCGACCCATGCGCTGCTGCTGGAGCTCTACCACGCGGGCCACATCGACGGCTTCCGCATCGACCACCCGGACGGCTTGGCCGACCCGCGCGGCTACATGCGGCGGCTGTCGATGGCCACCGGCGGGGCGTGGATCGCCGCCGAGAAGATCCTGGAGGGCAACGAGCCCATGCCGGACGACTGGCCCGTCGCCGGCACCACGGGCTACGACGCGAGCTGGCGCATCTCGGCGCTCCAGTGCGACCCCAACGGCTACGGCGACCTCGGCACGGTCGCGCACCTGGTGACCGGCGACATCCCGGGCACCCTGCCCGAGGTGATCACCGCAGCCAAGCGGGAGGTCGTCACCACCAGCCTCCTGGCCGAGGTGCACCGCATCGCGACACTGGCGTACGAGATCTGCCGCGACGACATCATGCTGCGCGACCACACCCACGGCTGGATCCGGGCCTGCATCACGGAGCTGGTCATCGCCTTCGACCGCTACCGGGCCTACGTCGTCCCCGGCGAGGAGGCACCCGAGGCCGCCGTCCACCTCGTGGAGGAGGCCGCCGACCGCGCCAAGCGGGTCCTCGACGACGAGCTGCACGACACGATGGAGGTCGTGGTCGACCTCATCCTGGGCCGGGAGGTCGGCAGCGAGGGCCGCTCCCAGCGGGCCCGCCGCGACGAGCTCGTGGTCCGATTCCAGCAGGTGTGCGGCGCCGTGACGGCCAAGGGCGTCGAGGACACCGCCTTCTACCGCTGGACCCACCTCGTCGCCCTGAACGAGGTCGGCGGGTCCCCCGACACCTGGAGCCTGAACCCCGACGAGTTCCACCGCTGGTGCTCGAGCATGGCGTCGGAGTGGCCGACGACGCTGACGTGTGGGACGACCCACGACACCAAGCGCTCGGAAGACGTCCGGAGCCGGATCGGCGTCATCGCGCAGTACGCCCCCGAGTGGCGCGCCCTGGTGGCCCGGCTGCATCCCTACGCCGACGGCATCGAGGGCCACACCGAGAACCTCTTCTGGCAGATCCTCGCCGGCACGTGGACGCCGGACGGCCCCATTGAGCGGGAGCGCATCGAGCGGTACATGGTCAAGGCCGCCCGCGAGCAGAAGATCTGGACGTCCTGGACCTCCCCCGACGCGGACGCCGAGTCGCGTCTGGCGGAGTTCATCGCCACGATCTACGCCGACGAGGACCTCATGGGCGCCTTCGGCGACTGGTACGACTTCACCGCGGACGCCGCCCGCGTGTCGATCCTGTCGCGCAAGGCGATCCAGCTGACCTGCCTGGGCGTCGCCGACACCTACCAGTCCTGCGAGACACTGCAGAACTACCTGGTCGACCCCGACAACCGCGCCCCTGCCGACTTCGCCGCGCTCGCCGACCTGGCCAGCTACCTCGACCGGCGGGGGCCCCTGACACTGGCCGAGGAGAAGTTCCACCTCACGCGTGAGGTGCTGCGCCTGCGGCGCCGGCGTCCGGACGCCTTCGTCGGCCCCGACGCCGCCTACCGCCCGCTGCCCAGCAGCACCGGGCACGCCCTGTGCTACGCCCGGGGTGACGACCCCCAGGTGGTGACCGTCGCGTCCCGGCTGCACCGCGACCTGACGCGCACCGAGGGCTTCACGGCCCACTCGGTCGTCCTGCCGGACGGCACGTGGCGCGACATCCTGACCGACACGGTGCACGAAGGCGGCAACGTCCTGATCGCCGACGTCCTCGCCCGCTTCCCCGTCGCCGTGCTCGAGAAGATCGGCGGCCCCGACAGCTCGGCCGCCCGGGAGCAGGCCAGGACCCTCGCCGACACCCTCGAGGACGGGACTCCGATCTTCCGGACGACTCCGCGGGAGGAACTGCGTCGGCCCGAGCTCGAGGTCGAGGCCGAGAGCACCGGTCTGCTGGGCTGGTTGACCAAGCGGTTCTTCGACCGCCCGTCGAACGGCGACGGCGAGGAGAACTCATGACCGCCATGCTTCCCATCACCGTCTGGGCACCGCACGCCGAGTCCGTCGAAGCCGTGCTGCCGCGTGCGACCGGTGACGAGACCGGGGGCCCGGCGACGAATGAGTCCCTCAGCCTGGTCGCCCAGGGTGACGGGTACTGGACGATCGACCTCCCCGTCGGCACCGATTACCTGCTGAGTGTCGACGGCCGTGAGCCCCGTCCCGACCCGCGCAGCGCCCGGCAGCCCCACGGCGTCCACGGCCCCAGCCGGGTCATCGACACGAGCGCCTTCGCCTGGACCGACGCCGCTTGGACCGGGCGGGAGGTCCTGGGGGGCGTGCTCTACGAGCTCCACGTCGGCACCTTCACCCCGGGCGGCACGCTGGACACCGCGATCGACCGCCTGGCCGACCTGGTCGACCTTGGCGTCGACACCGTCGAACTGATGCCGCTCGCCCCCTTCCCGGGCAACCATGGCTGGGGCTATGACGGGGTGTCGCTCTTTGCCGTCCACGAGGCCTACGGCGGCCCCGAGGCGCTCCAGCGCTTCGTGGACGCCGCGCACGCCCGGGGGCTGGCCGTCTGCCTCGACGTCGTCCACAACCACTTCGGCCCAGCCGGCAACTACGTCGCCGAGTTCGGCCCCTACTACACCTCCCGGCAGCAGACCCCGTGGGGCGCCGCGATCAACCTGGACGACGACGGCGCCGAGGGGGTGCGTGCGTTCCTCATCGAGAACGCGGTGCGCTGGTTCCGCGACTTCCACGTGGACGCCCTGCGCCTGGACGCGGTGCACGCCCTCAAGGACGGGTCCACGCCGCACCTGCTCACCGAGATCGCCGACGCGGTCGCCGAGCTCGAGGAGCAGACGGGCCGCCGGCTCACGCTCATCGCCGAGTCCGACCTCAACGACGTGTCGATGATCGCGCCGACACCCCGGGACGACCGGCGACCCGGCCCTGCCGGTCACGCCGCAGTCCCGGGGCATGGACGGACAGTGGGCCGACGACGTCCACCACGCCCTGCACAGTTGGCTGACCGGGGAGACCTTCGGCTACTACTGCGACTTCGGCAGCCCGGAGACCCTGGCCCACGCGTTCGCACACGTGTTCGTCCACGACGGGACGATGTCGACGTTCCGTGGGCGGGTGTGGGGCGCCCCCGTCCCCGACGAGGTCGACCGCCGCCGGTTCGTCACGTTCACCCAGAACCACGACCAGGTCGGCAACCGCGGCCTCGGCGACCGGCCCGACGAGCGGCTGGCCCCGGGTGCAGTGGCCGGTGGAGCCGCGCTGCTGCTCCTCTCCCCCTTCACCCCGATGTTGTTCCAGGGGCAGGAGTGGGGCACGCGGCGTCCGTTCCTGTACTTCAGCGACCACGATACCGAATTGGGCGAGCTCATCACCCGCGGACGCCAGCGCGAGTTCGCCCGCCATGGGTGGGCCGAGTTCTACGGCCCCGGCGTCGCGCTCCCCGACCCCCAGGACGTCGCGACGCTCGAGGCGTCCCGGCTGGACTGGGATGAGCGGGACGATCCCGGACACGCGGCGATGCTGGACTGGCACAGGACGCTGATCGCCCTCCGTCGCGAACACCTCGACCCCGGCCTGCCCGTGGCCACGGCGCACGCCGACGACTGGTTCGCCCTGACCCACGGTCCGCTGACGGTCATCGCCAGCCCGCGCAAGCCCGGCAACATCCCGGTCACCGGGGAACTGATCGCCACCTTCGGGGATGCCTCCTTGTCAGAGGGCCGCCTGCTCCTGCCCGCGGCGTCCGTCGCGGTGCTCAGGACCCGCGCGACCTAACATCGGAGAGGGCGTGGGGGGCGGGGTACCGTCCCCCCTGTGGAGCCGCCCGCTTCGACGAGGTCGGGGCAGGCTACGCTTGAGCAGGTCGATCCGCGTGCCACACGTGGGGAAGGAGGGGTCGGTGGGAGTCTTCGACAACCTCGAGCGCAAGCTCGAAGGTGCCGTCAACGGCGCCTTCGCCCGCGCCTTCAAGGGAGACGTCCAGCCCGTCGAGATCACCGCGCGACTCCAGAAGGAGTTGGACGCCGAGGCCCGGCTGCTCTCGCGGGAGCGCAAGCTGGTGCCCAACGACTTCACGATCGGGCTGTCCCGGCACGACTTCGACCGCTTGGTCCCCTACAGCCGCACCTTGAACTCCGACATCATCCCCCAGCTGCGTGAGTACGCCGCGAACGCCGGCTACGTCTTCAACGGGCCGGTCACCATCGCCTACCAGCTGGCCCCGGAGCTGCCGATCGGCCGCTTCACCGTGCTCAGCCAGGCGGTCGCGGCGGCCGCGACACCGGCGACCACCACCGCGATCCAGCGGGCCAGCCTGGTGCTGGAGGTCAACGGCATCCGCCACCCGCTCTCCCCGCCCGGTTTCACGCTGGGCCGCGGCACGGACGCGGACGTCCGCATCAACGACCCCGGCATCTCACGCCTACACGCGCGGGTGAGCGTCCGAGGGACCGACAGTGCTCCGGAGGTCACGATCGAGGACATGGGATCCACCAACGGCATCGTCGTGGACGGCCGTCGCGTCCAGTCGGCGCAGTTGCGGGACGGGTCCCGCGTCGAGCTCGGGAACACGCGGATGCTGGTCAAGTCCCCGGTGACCGATGTCTGAGCTCCTCGTCCTGGCCCTGAAGTTCGGGTTCCTCGCCCTGTTGTGGATCTTCATCCTCTTCACCGGCAACGTGATCCGCTCCGACCTGTTCGGCCGCAAGGTCCCCGCCGCCACCGCCGCCCCCGCTCCGGCCGCATCGTCGGCGCCCGCGCCGACAGCTGCGCCCTCGAGGCGGTTCTCGCGCCGTGGCGCGCCCCGCACCCCGACCACGCTGCGCATCACCAAGGGGGCCCAGGCGGGCCTGACCATGACGCTGGGTGACCACCTCAAGATCGGCCGCAGCAGCGACTGCCAGCTGATCCTCGACGACGACTACGTCTCGACGCGCCACGCGCGGATCTACCGCAGCGGGGACGGCTACCTCGTCGAGGACCTGGGCTCGACCAACGGCACCTACCTGAACAACGAGCGGCTCAGCTCGCCGGCACCGTTCGGCCCGCGCGACACGCTGCGCATCGGCCGGACACTGCTCGTCGTGGAGGCCTGAGCCCATGGCCCTCACCTTGGGGTACGACGCACACTCCGAGATCGGACTGGTCCGCAGCAACAACCAGGACTCGGCCTTCACCAGCCCCCACATGCTCATGGTGGCCGATGGCATGGGTGGCGCGGCCGCGGGTGACCTGGCCTCTGCGGTGGCTGTCTGGGAGCTCAAGAAGACCGACGAGGGTCTGGCCGGCCTCGTCGCCGCCGCCCGCGCTGAGCGACGCGCGTCCACCGAGGCGGCGGACGGGGCGCTCCACGACACGGACGCGATCCAGGTCGGGGACGCCGTCCCCCAGCTCGTGGACGAGGACGATCCCGGAGACCTGGTGGACGTCCTCACCGTCCTGGCCGGTGCGCTGACCCGCGCCAACGAGCGGCTGGTCGACCTGGTCGAGGACAACCCCGAACTGGCCGGCATGGGCACCACAGTGTGTGGCTTCGTCCTCGACCAGGACCGTCTCGCCGTCGTGAACATCGGCGACTCGCGCGCCTACCTCCTCCGCGATGGGGTCCTGCACCGGGTGACCCGCGACCACAGCTGGGTCCAGACGCTGGTGGATCAGGGGCGCCTCACGGAGGAGGAGGCGCTCGAGCACCCCCACCGCTCCCTGGTGCTGCGCGTCCTCAACGGCTCACCCCAGCACGAACCCGACCTCGGCTGGCTGGACGTCATGCCGGGGGATCGGCTGCTGGTGTGTTCCGACGGTCTGTGCGGCCTCGTCACGGACGCCGCCATCGCCTCGGTCGCCACGGCCGGCCTCCCGCGCAAGGAGACCATCGACAAGCTCGTCGACCTCGCCCACCGGGCCGGCGGCCACGACAACATCACGCTCGTCCTGGCGGACGTCGAGGTGGACGGGCCCCCGGGCCCCACCGTGATGATCGGGGCGGCTGCCACGGTGAGGCCCCCGGCGGGGCCTGAGCACACCGCCAAGCTGGTTCCGATCGAGGGAGAAGCCCTCGGTGAGGAAGCCCTGGAGCGTCCCATCACCGAGGACGAGCGCTACGCCCTGACGAGCCGCCGCCGGGCGTCGACCTGGGTGAAGTTCACGCTGGCCTTCCTGCTGCCTCTGGTCGTGCTCGCGGGCGGCGGCTTCGCCTGGTACTCCTACACCCAGACCCGGTACTTCATCGGCCCCGCGGAGGACACCGTGGGCCTCTATCGAGGGGTTCCCGACCGAATCCTCGGGTTCGACCTGTCCACGCGCCTGGAGACGGACGCCACGCGCATCGCGGACCTGCCGCCCTACTACGCCGCCAAGGTCCAGGGCACGATCCCCGTCGACGACCTGCCGACCGCCCACGCCACGCTGGACGAACTCCGCGAGAAGGCGAGCCAGTGCATCGCCCAGCGGGAGGCACGCGCCCGGGCGACCGCTCCGGCGCCGAGCCCCACGGCCATGCCCGGCCCCGCTCCCACGCCCGGCCCCGCTACCACGCCCGGCCCCTCGGCGACGCCCGACCCCTCAGCCACCCCGTCGTTCGGATCCATCGCCACCGCCACGCCCGCTCCGACCGCGACCCCCATCATTCCCCCGGAGGAGTGCTGACGTGGCCGAAGTCGTGGTCTACCGCCGCCGGACCGCCGTCTCGCTGCTGATGATGCTGTTCGCCCTCGCCGTGGGTGCCGGCGGCTATGTGCTGACGAGCCTCGACCAGAACGGCACGTTCCCGGCCGACTGGCTGATGACCGCTGGCCCCGTGTCGTTCGGGGGCCCCTGGTTCGTGGGTGTCACGGCCTGGTTCGTCATCGGCCTGGCCTGCTGGGGTGTCACGGCGTGGCGCCTGCCCTACGCCGACCCCCTGATCCTGCCCGTGGCGTTCCTGCTCACCGGTCTGGGCGTGTCCATGATCTACCGCCTCGACCAGGCCGACGGCAAGCACAGCGCCGAGCTGCAGATGCTCTGGCTCCTCCTGGCCGTCGCGGTCTACCTGGCCGTCGTCATCTGGCTCCGCGACCACCGGCGCCTCCAGCGCTACACCTACGTCTGGTTCCTCGTCGGCTTCCTCCTGCTGCTGTCCCCGCTGCTGCCGTTCCTCGGCAAGGAGAACCACGGCGCCCGGATCTGGATCTCGGTCGGGCAGTTCAGCTTCCAGCCGGCCGAGATCGCGCGCATCGTGCTGTCGATCGCCTTCGCCGCGTACCTGGTCGAGAAGAAGGACGTGTTGGCCATGGCCGGACGCCGCTTCCTCGGCATCGACTTCCCCCGCCCCCGCGACCTGGGGCCCATCCTGATCGCCTGGGGCTTCGCGCTGGTCATCCTCGTGTTCCAGAAGGACCTGGGCACCACCCTGCTGTTCTTCGGCCTGTTCGTCGCCATGCTCTACGTGGCCACGGAGCGGCCAAGTTGGGCCATCATCGGCACGTTGATGGTGATCGTCCTGGGGCTGGTGGGCTACAACGCCTTCGGCCACGTACGGACGCGCTTCGAGTCGTGGCTGAACCCCTTCAGCGACTACGACAAGAACCTGCAGGTCATCAGCGCCCAGTTCGGGTTCGCCTGGGGTGGGCTCTTCGGCACCGGTTGGGGCCAGGGCCGCCCCTACCTGACGCCCCTGGCGAAGAACGACTTCATCGCGGCGGCGCTCGGCGAGGAACTCGGACTCTTCGGCCTGTGCGCGGTCATCGTGCTCTTCGGCGTGATCGTCGCCCGACTGCTGCGTGCCGCGCTCGGCTCCGGTGAGGGCTTCGGCAAGTTGCTCGCCACGGGCCTGGCGTTCGTGTTCGCGCTCCAAGTGTTCGTGATCATCGGCGGCGTGACGCGCCTGCTCCCCCTCACCGGCCTGACAACGCCGTTCGTCTCCCAGGGCGGCAGTTCGCTGTTGTCGAACTTCCTGCTCCTCGGGCTGATGGTGACCATCACGCACCAGGTCCGTCGGCCCCCCGTGGAGCAGGCGGGAACGGGCGAGTACGTGTCCCTGTCCTCCGACGCCACCCAGGCCATGCCCGCCGTGGTGGCAGCCAGGCCGGGGAACGCGGCCGCCCCGGACGCACCGCGTCCGGACCCGGCGGAGTTCGGCGCGGACGGGCCGGACCCCCTGCCGGCCTCGCCGCCGTCGGCCCCCCGAACGGACGGGGCACCCTCGTGAACGGGCCCATCCGCCGCGTGTCGGTCGTCGTCATGCTGCTGTTCCTGGCGCTCATGCTGAACGCCTCCTACAGCTACGTGTTCCGGACCGAGTCCCTGACCTCCGACCCGGCCAACCGGCGCGTCCGGGACGCCCAGTTCGGCACCGACCGGGGGGACATCCTGGTCGGGAACACGCCGATCGTCACGTCGACCCCGGTGGAGGACCGCTACCAGTTCCAGCGCTCGTACCAGCAGGGACCGCTGTACGCCGGGGTCACCGGCCACTACTCGTTCCTCTACGGCGGGGCGGGCCTGGAGCGCAGCTACTCGAGCGAACTCGCGGGCACCGCCGACGCGCAGGTGCTGCAGAACCTCGTGGACGCCGCGACCGGCAAGCGGCCCCAGGGTGCCAGCCTCCAGACGACCCTGGACGCCCGGGCCCAGCAGGCCGCGGCCAAGGCGCTCGGCGACCGGCCCGGCGCGGTGGTTGCCCTCGACTACAAGACGGGCGGAGTGCTGGCGATGGTCACCTCGCCGACGTACGATCCGGGCGCCTTGGCCTCCCACGACCTGGCGGCGACGCAGCAGGCCTGGCAGCAGCTGAACGAAGACCGCGCCAACCCGCTCACCAACCGGGCCGTCCGCGAGGTGTACCCGCCCGGATCGACGTTCAAGCTCGTCGTCAGCGCGGCCGCGCTGGAGTCCGGCATGACCCCCGACACCACCGTCGCCTCCCCGGCCACGCTCCGCCTGCCGAACTCGACGTTCGAGATGACGTACAACTGCGGCGGTGAGCAGATCTCCCTGCGCCAGGCGCTGCAGGTCTCGTGCAACACGGCCTACGCGTTGCTCGGGGACCAACTCGGGGCGGACGCGCTGCGCCGCCAGGCGGAGAAGTTCGGCTTCGGGCAGCCCGTCATGCCGGAGCTCTACGGTGTGGCCTCACGATTCCCGGCCTCGCCGGACCGCGCCCAGACGATGCTGAGCTCCATCGGTGGCTTCGACGTCGCCGCCACCCCCCTGCAGATGGCGATGGTCGTCGCGGGCATCGCCAACGACGGGGTCGTGATGGAGCCACACGTCGTGAGCCAGGTCCGCGGCGCCGACCTGAACGTCATCAGCACGTTCGCTCCCCGCCCGCTGTCGACCGCGATGTCCCCGGCCAACGCCCGGTCGCTGCAGGACATGATGGTGAGCGTGGTCGAGAACGGGACCGGGCGCCGCGCGCAGATCCCGGGCGTCCGCGTCGGTGGCAAGACCGGTACCGCCGTGACCGCGTCCGCCGGGAGCGGCTCGACGCGGGTACCGTACGCATGGTTCGTGGCGTTCGCGGAGGACCCGGCGATCGCCGTCGCGGTGTTCGTCCAGGACGCCGGCGTGGACGGTTCCGACATCTCGGGCGGCCGGTACGCCGCACCGATCGCCCAAGCCGTGATAGAGGCAGTCCGATGACCGACGAGCACATTCCCCGTAGGGCCAAGCCTGGTCCGAACGGGTCCGCGCAGGACCGGGACCCCACGGGCCCCGGTCGGCACAGCAGGGAGGGCAACATGACCGACCAACCCAGGATCCTGGGTGGCCGCTACGAAATGGGCCGGGTCATCGGCCGGGGAGGCATGGCCCTGGTCAGCCAGGCCCGCGACCTCCGGCTCGGGCGCGAGGTCGCCGTCAAGGAGCTGCGCATCGACCTGGCCAGCGATCCGACGTTCCAGGCCCGCTTCCGCCGTGAGGCCCAGGCCGCCGCCGGGCTGAACCACCCGAACATCGTCTCGGTCTACGACACGGGCGAGGAGGTGGACCCGCAGTCGCAGACCGCGGTGCCCTTCATCGTCATGGAGCTCGTCGAGGGGCGCACCCTGCGCGACATCCTGCGCGACGGCCGCAAGATCCTCCCCCAGCGGGCGCTGGAGTTCACCGCCGGCGTCCTCGAGGCGCTCGCCTACAGCCACAAGGCCGGCATCATCCACCGGGACATCAAGCCGGCCAACGTGATGCTGACCTCCACCGGCCGGGTCAAGGTGATGGACTTCGGCATCGCCCGCGCGGTCGCCGACACGTCCTCCACCATGACCCAGACGGCCGCCGTGATCGGCACCGCCCAGTACCTCTCGCCCGAGCAGGCCCGCGGCGAGACCGTCGACACCCGCTCCGACATCTACTCCACCGGCTGCCTCATGTACGAGCTGCTGACCAGCCGGCCGCCGTTCCAGGGTGACTCCCCCGTGTCGGTGGCCTACCAGCACGTCCGCGAGCAACCCGTGCCGCCGTCGCAGATCGACCCCGAGATCACGGCCCCGATGGACGCCGTCGTGCTCAAGGCGCTGGCGAAGGATCCGGACGACCGGTACGCCACCGCCGGCGAGATGCGCGACGACGTCAACCGCATCCTCGGCGGCCAGCGGGTCAGCGCGACGCTCCCCCCGCCCGTCCCACCGCTCACGGCCGACCCCGCCGCGTCCGCCGCGACGGCCGTGCTCCCGGTGGGGGCCGCCGCCATGGCCGAGGCGCCCGCCGCCCAGACCCTGGGTGGGGCCGGGACGCTGGGCGGCGTCCCGGCGACGGACGCCACGATGGGCACGGGGGCGATGGCCCCGGTCCCACCGCAGAAGCGCACCCGCGCGGGGTTGTGGTGGACGATCGCGATCGTGGCCCTCCTGCTCGTCGGGCTGGTGGCCGGTTGGCAGCTCCTGCTCCGCAATCAGGAGCCCACGATCAAGGAGGTGACCGTCCCGGCCGGGTTGATCAACGCGACAGAGGCGACGGCGACCGCCATGCTGAACGATGTCAACCTCCGGGCCAAGGTCACGACCGAGGAGACACCGGACGCCACGACGGTGGGTCGCGTGTTGCGCACGAATCCGCTGGCCGGTACCACGGTGCCGGAAGGCAGTGAGGTGCTCCTGGTGGTCAACGCCGGGCCGAAGATGGTCACCGTCCCCTCGGGCCTCCTCGGCATGAAACAGGAGGACGCGCTCAAGCTCCTCACCGCGGCGGGCCTCACCGGCCGGCCCGTGGAGGCCAACGACGAGGACAAGAGCGCCGTCAAGGGCAGCGTCATCAAGGTGGCTCCCGACGAGGGCACCTCGATCCCGGCGACCCAGGTCGTCACGCTCACGGTCGCCACCGGCAAGAGCCGGCTGCCCTCCATGGTCGGCATGACCCGCGAGCAGGCCACCGAAGAGGCCGCCAAGTACGGGTTCACGAACCTGACCTTCCAGCCGGACAACGGCACCACCGTGCTCCGCACCGATCCGCAGGCGCTGTCGCTGGTCGACCGCACCACCAAGATCACCGTGTTCATGGAGGCACCGGTCCCGTCCCCGACGCCGGAGCCGACTCAGACCACGCCCACCCCCCAACCGACCAAGACCACGCAGGCGGCCTCGCCGTCGCCGAACCCGTCGGCCACCCCCTGACCGACGAACGACCCGGGCGTCGGCAGTAAGCTGACGCCACCCTCAGCAAGCAGGAGTGAAGCACCGTGCCGGAGTCCAGGAGCCGCAAGCAGGCCGACGACAAGAAGAGGGCGGCCCGCAAGGCCGCCGTCGCCGAGGAGCGCGACGAGAAGAAGCGCCTCGGCAAGGCGGGCCTCACCGAGCACCGCGGTTGGGTGGTGCCCACGTTCGTCACCTTGATGCTGCTCGGCGTCATCTGGCTGGTCGTGTGGTACCTGACCGCCGCCACGGGGGTCTACGTGCCGGGCATGAGCGACATCGGCAACTGGAACCTGCTGGTCGCCATGGTCCTCATGGGTGGGTCCTTCGCCGTGGCGACGCTCTGGAAGTAGCGATCCACCAGGGAGGCCGGCATGGACACCGCTGAGCGGCTGCGACGGGCCCGGGACAGGGCCCGTGAGACGCGCGGTCCCCTGAGGGTGGCCAGCGTCATCGTGTGCGTGCTCGCCGGTTTCATGATGGCCACCAGCGCCCTGGCCTCGCGGGGCAACGACCTGCGCCCCGCCCGCACCACCCAACTCGCCTCCCTCGTCCAGGAGGAGGCCGACCGGGCCGATCGACTCGCCCGAACCGCCGCCGACCTCAGGGCCGAGGTGGACGCCCTCACGCGTGAGCGCGGGTCAGCTGGGGGCGGGCCCGCGGCGTCCGATCTGGGCGCGGCGGCGGAGCGTGCCGACTCGGTCGCGGTGACGGGACCGGCGGTGACCGTGGTCCTGACCGATGCGCCGGCGTCCGTCCAACCCGCCGGCGTGGACGCCGACCTGCTGGTCGTGCACCAGCAGGACATCCAGGCGGTCGTGAACGCCCTGTGGGCCGGCGGCGCCGAGGCGATGACCATCCAGGGCCAGCGCGTCTCGTCCCGGACGGGCATCAAGTGCGTGGGCAACACCGTCGTCCTCCACGGGGTGCCCTACGCGCCGCCGTACCGGATCACGGCGATCGGCGACACGTCCCGGCTCGAGCGGAGCCTCCGGGACAGCGACTACCTGCGGATGTACCGCCAGTACGTGGACGCCTACCGCCTGGGTTACGAGGTGTCGCGGCAGGCGAAGGTGGAGATGCCGGCCTACACCGGCCCGGCCGAGTTCACCCACGCCCTCGTCCCCCGCCGGTGAGGCCCGTGGCTGGCCCGCTCGGCGGACGTTCGGCGACAATGGCCCCATGACCCGGATCCTCGTCGTCGACAACTACGACTCCTTCGTGTGGAACATCGTCAGCTACCTGGCCCAGATCGGTGCCGAGGTGGACGTGTGGCGCAACGACGACGAACGGTTCTCGACGCAGGGGTGGGCCGACGCGTACGACGGCATCCTGCTCTCCCCCGGCCCCGGCACGCCCGAGGACGCCGGCGTCAGCATCCAGGTGGTGCGCGAGCAGGCGGGACGGGTCCCGATCTTCGGGGTGTGCCTCGGCCTGCAGTCGATCGCGGTGGCGTACGGCGCCGTCGTCGACCGGGCCCCGGAGTTGCTGCACGGCAAGACCTCGCTTGTCCACCATGATGGGCGCGGCGTCTTCGCGGGACTGCCCAACCCCTTCACGGCGACGCGCTACCACTCGCTCGCCATCGAGCCCGACACGCTCCCCGACGACCTCGAGGTGTCGGCCCGGACCGACTCCGGCGTGATCATGGCCGTCCGGCACCGGGAGCTGCCGATCGAGTGCGTCCAGTTCCACCCGGAGTCGGTGCTCACCGAGGGTGGCTACCAGATGTTGGCCAACTGGCTCGCGGCCTGCGGCGACACGGACGCCCCCGCCCGCGCGGCCGGGTTGGCCCCGCTGATGGCGGTCACCATCACCGGGGCCTGACCCCCCAGCCTGGGGCTTCAGCCCTGCGGCTTCAGCAGCGGGAACAGGATCGTCTCGCGGATGCCCCGGTTGGTGAACAACATCACCAGGCGGTCCACGCCCATGCCGAGGCCACCCATCGGGGGCGCACCGAACTCGAGCGCGTTGAGGAAGTCCTCGTCCAGCTGCATCGCCTCGGGATCCCCCTTGGCGGCCAGCAGCGACTGCTCGGTGAACCGCTCCCGCTGGATGACGGGATCGATCAGCTCCGAGAAGCCCGTGCCGCGCTCCATGCCGCCGATGATGAGGTCCCAAGCCTCGATCAGGCCGGGCTTCGTCCGGTGCGGGCGGGCCAGGGGCTGGGCGATGGCCGGGTAGTCGCACACGAACGTCGGCTGGAGCAGCGACTTCTCGACGATCTCGCCGAACAACTCGACGATCAGCTTGTCCGTGCCCCACGCCGGGTTGTATTCGACCTCGTGCCGGTCGGCCAGGGAGCGCAGGTGCGCGACCGGGGTGTCGAGGGTGATCTCCTCGCCGGCGGCGTCCGAGAGCCCGTCGAGGACCGGCAGCCAGCGCCACTCGCCGTCCAGGTCGATCACACCCGCCTCGGTCTCGATCTGGCGGGAGCCCACGGCGTCCGCGGCGTCGAGGATGACCTGCTTCTGGACGGCGGCGATGCCGGCCTGGTCCGTCCACGCCTGGTAGGCCTCGAGCATGGTGAACTCGGCGCTGTGCGTGGAGTCGATGCCCTCGTTGCGGAAGATCCGGCCCATCTCGTACACCTTGTCGGTGCCGCCGACCATCGCGCGCTTGAGGTACAGCTCGAGCGCGATGCGCAGTGTCATGTCGATGTCGAACGCGTTCAGGTGCGTCTGGAACGGACGCGCCGCCGCGCCACCGTGGATGAGTTGCAACGTGGGCGTCTCGACCTCGATGAAGCCGAGGCGGTGCAGGGTCTCGCGGATGCTGCGGGTGATCGTCGCGCGGGTGCGCACCATCGCCCGCGCCTCGTCGCGGACCACCATGTCGGCGTAGCGCTGGCGGACACGCGCCTCCTCCGACAGGTCCTTGTGCAGCGTCGGCATGGGGCGCAGCGCCTTGGACGCCAGCATCCAGTCGGTGGCCATGATCGACAGTTCCCCGCGCTTGGACGCGATGACCCGCCCGGTCACGGACACGAAGTCACCGAGGTCGGTGTCGGCCTTCCACGCGTCGAGGGAGTCCTGGCCCACCTCGGCCAGGCTCAGCATGACCTGCAGGCGGTCGCCGTCCGCGTCGGGCGTGAACTGGTCGGCCAGCGTGGCGAAGCACAGCTTGCCCGTGTTCCGCTGGAACATGATGCGGCCGGCGACGCTGACGACCACGTCGGTCTCCTCGCCCGCGGCCAGGTCGCCCCACTGGGCGCGCACCTCGGCCAGACCGTGCGTGCGGGGCACCTCGACCGGGTACGGCTGGCGTCCCTCGGCCAGCAGCCGCTCGCGCTTGGCCAGGCGCACCTGCACCTGCTCGGAGACGGACGGCTGGGGTGCGGCGGACGCCGCGCGCTGCTGGGAATCACTCACCCGGACAGCCTATCGAGAACCGCCCGCTCCCCCGACCGGGGTTGCCGTGCGACGGGTGCCGTGCGACGGGTCGCCGGTCGGACGACCTACGCTGACACCGTGCTGATCACCCGCCGCGCCGTGTTGCTGGGGGCCCTGGGGCTGGGGGCGTCCCTCCTCGGCGGCTGCACCGCCTCGCAGGCCCCCTCGCCGTCCGCGCCGCCGGTCCCCCCGTCGCCCTCTCCCACGCCGACGCCGACGCCGACGCCCGAGCCGACCCCGTCCGTCAGCCCCACACCCACGGACCCGCTCCCCGCGGGGCCCTTCACCGCACTCCTCCTCGGGACGGACACCTGGGAGGACCCGACGCGCGGGCGTCCGGACGCGATCATCCTCGCCCAGCTGTCCGCCGACCGCACGCACCTGGCGCTCGTCTCGATCGCGCGCGACTCGTGGGTCCCGATCGACGGCGGACGCGGGGGCAAGATCAACTCCGCGTACGGCGGCGACGTGGACCGGATGACGCGGACGGTCTCGGCCCTGCTCGGCGGCCTGCCGATCCACGCGACCGCGTTGACCGGGTTCGCGGGCTACGACGCGATCGTCCGGTCGCTGGGCGGGTTCACCGTCGAGAACGCGATCACCTCGACGTTCGTGGATCCGAACAACGGGCGGGTGTCGCACTTCCCCGCCGGCACGATCACCCTCTCGCCGGAGGACTGGCTGGTGTACGCCCGCCAGCGCAAGGAACTCCCCCGCGGTGACCTCGACCGGGCCGCGCGGCACCGCGCGATCCTGACGGGCATCGGACGCCGCCTGCGCGACCTCGCGACGTCGGATCCGGGCGGCCTGGCCGGGGTCGCCCAGGCCGTGGCCCAGCACGTCCACTTCACCGGTGCCCTCTCCCCTGCAACCGCCCTGGCGCTCGCCCCGTTCGCGAGCGGGGTGGACGTCGACTCCGTCACCAGCCTCCTCGTCCCCGTCGCGGGGTTCGGCACCCGCGGCAGCCAGTCGGTCACGCTGGTGGACGCCGCCAAGACCGCCGAGCTGGCCGCTGCCCTGGCGTCCGGCGACGTGCGGGCGTACGCCGCCCAGCACGCCGACGACCCGGCCCGCCGCTGAGGCGCGTCCCGGCCCTCCCTCCACCTCGGGAGCACGCCGGGACTAGGGTTTGACTGCACACTCGTTCGACCAAGGAGCCCTGCATGTCCGAGACACCTGCGACCCTCGTCATCCTCGGAGCGTCGGGCGACCTCACCCAGCGGCTGCTCCTGCCCGGTCTCGGCACGCTGCTCCGCGCCCGCCCCGGCCTCGACGTCCGGCTCGTCGGCGCGGCGTACGACGGGCTGGGCGACGAGGAGTGGCGCCGGCGCGTCCGCGAGGCCCTGATGGAAGGCGGCTGCAAGAACGCCCAGGCCGCGCGGCTGGCGTCCGAGACGACGTTCCACCAGATCGACGTGACGAACGCGGACGCCATGGGCTCGCTGCTGGGCGAACTCGAGGAGGAGGGGCGTCCGATCGTCCTGTACTTCGCGCTGCCGCCGGCGATCAGCCAGAAGGCCTGCGAGGCCCTCTCCACGCTCGACCTGCCCGCCGGGCTGCGCCTCGCGATCGAGAAGCCGTTCGGCTCCAGCCTCGAGTCGGCGCGCGCCTTCAACGCGTTGCTCACGAAACTGGTCCCGGAGGAGCAGATCTTCCGCGTCGACCACTACCTCGGCAAGGCGACGGTGCTGAACCTGCTCGGGCTGCGTTTCGGCAATCGCATCTTCGAGCCCGTGTGGAACAACGCCAACATCGAGCGCGTCGAGATCATCACCGACGAGCAACTGGCCCTCGAGGGCCGCGCCGGCTACTACGACCGGGCCGGCGCCCTGAAGGACATGATCCAGTCCCACCTCATGCTGGTCATGGCGATCTTCGCCATGGAGGAGCCGTCCACCATCGACGCGCTCGAACTCCGCGACCTGATGGTGCACACGCTGCGCTCCACCCGGGTGTGGGAGGGGGAGGACCAGGTCGCCTCCCGCCGCGCCCGCTACACGGCCGGCTCCATCGACGGACGCCAGGTGCCGAACTACGCCGACGAGGAGGGCGTCGACCCGGGCAACCAGACCGAGACCCTCGCCGAGGTGACCCTGCAGATCTGCAACGCGCGGTGGGCGGGGGTTCCGTTCCGGCTGCGCAGCGGCAAGGCGCTGGGCGACGGGTTCCGCGGCATCGTGGTGAAGTTCAAGCCGCTGCATTACCAGCCGAAGGGGTTCCGGAGCACGGCCGCGCCGAACCTGATGATCATCGGCATCGCCCCGGAGACCATCTCCCTGTCGATCTCCACCAATGCGGAGGGCGACCGGTGGGACTTCGAGCAGACCACCTTGTCGGCGAGCCTGTCCCAGTCCCCCGTCCGGCCGTACGGCGAAATCCTGGACGGCATCCTCACCGGCGACCCGCTGCTGTCTGTGCGGGGCGACGTCGCCGAGGAGTGCTGGCGCATCCTCACGCCGGTGTTCGAGTCCTGGGCCGACGGGAGCGTCCCGCTGGACGAGTACCCCGCCGGCTCGTACGGCCCCTCCGAGTGGAACTGAGGCCGTCGACGGACGCGATCAGCCCTTCACGCCACCGGCCGTCAGGCCCGCCACGATGTACTTCTGCAGGTACATGAACAGGACGATGATCGGGATGGCCGCGATCACGGCCGCGGCCGCGAACAGCGACCAGGGCGCGTTCCGCTCGTCGGACGCCCACACGTAGAGGCCGACGGCCAGCGTGTAGTTCTCCGGACGCGCCAGGACCAGCTTGGCGAGAATGAACTCGCCGTACGTGCCGACGAACGACAGCAGGCCCACGACGGCCAGGATCGGCGTCACCAGCCGCATGATGATGCCCCAGAAGATCTGGGCGTGCGTCGCCCCGTCGATCTTGGCCGCCTCGTCCAGGTCGGCCGGGATCGTGTTGAAGAAGCCGTACATGAGGAACGTGTTCGCGCCCAGCGCCCCGCCCAGGTACACGGCGATGAGGCCCCACAGGGACTCCAGGCCGAGGAACGGGTAGATCTCACGCAACGTGAGCAGCAGCAGGAAGATGGCGACGAACGCGAGCATCTGCGGGAACATCTGGACGATCAGCAACGCGGTCAGGCCGCCGCGGCGTCCCTTGAACCGGAACCGGCTGAACGCGTACGCCGCGGACGCCCCCATCAGCACCGTCCCGATGGCCGTGACCGTCGAGACGATGAAGGAGTGCATCATCCACTGCGGGAACCGCGTGTCCGTGACCAGGCGGACGTAGTTGTCGAACGAGATCTTGGCGAAGAGCTGGTTCGAGCCGGTCAGCGTGCCGCCCGGGTTCAGGGACGCCGACAGGATGTAGAGGATCGGGAACACGCAGAACGCGATCACGACCAGGGCCAGGACGTGCTTCCAGCCGACCTCGGCCCACCACCGGACGCCCCGCACCTGCGGCTTGTTGGCGTTCTCCAGCTTCACCTTCGTCTGGGTGCCCATCACATGATCTCCTCGAGCTTGCGGGTCTGGCGGAAGCCGAGCCACGAGATGAATCCGACGATCAGGAAGATCAGGATCGACATCGCGCTCGCCAAGCCGTACTGCTTGACACCCGACTCGAACGCCACGGCGTAGACCATGGAGATCAGGATGTCGGTCTCACCGATCAGCACCGGTGCGCCGGGGTAGTTCGGGCCACCGCCGGTGAGCATGTAGATCAGCGAGAAGTTGTTGAAGTTGAAGGCGAAGGACGAGATCAGGAGCGGCGCCACCGAGACCATCAACAGGGGCAGCGTGATCGACCAGAACCGCCGGATCGGACCAGCGCCGTCCATCATGGCCGACTCCTTCAGCTCGTTCGGGATCGACTGGAGCGCGCCGGTGGTGATGAGGAACATGTACGGGAAGCCCAGCCACAGGTTCACGAGCAGGATCGACAGCTTCGCCAGGTTGCCGTCGGTGAGCCACTCGACGGGGATCCCGCCCAGGAGCGTCTGGTTGACGATGCCGAAGTCCTTGTTCAGCATGCCCTTCCAGACCAGGGCGGCCAGGAACCCGGGGAAGGCGTACGGCAGGATGAACAGCGCGCGGTACAACGTCCGGCCCTTCACCCGCTCGTCGTTGAACACCACGGCCAGGAACAGGCCGAGCGCGAAGGTGGTCAGCACCGACGCGATCGCGAACACGAACGTCCAGGCCAGGATCGACAGGAACGGTCCCGACAGGCGGCTGTCGGTGAACATCGTCGTGAAGTTCTGGGCTCCGACGAACACGCGCCAACCGGGGGTGAGTTCGGAGCCGTCGTCCGCGACGAACACGCCGCGGCGCGGGTCGGCCTTGTAGAGCTTGCCGTCGGCACCGGTGAACGTGTCCGCGGCCCGGTCGTAGGTGAGCGTCGACTTGGCGGTATACGCCATGGCGCCGTTGTCGGTGCGCAGCCAACCGTCGTTCGGGTCCTGGGAGATGTTCACGCGGAGCGCCAGGACGTCGTCCTGGCGGTTCCGGATGTCGGCCGGCTGCAGGACGGTGGCGCCGGGGACCTCGGTCACGCGCGTGCCCTGGACGACCGCGCCCGGGGCGTCCGCCAACGGCTGGTCGGCGGTGCCGGCCTTGGCCCTGCCGCCCTCGACGACGGCGAAGCCCAGTTCACCGGCCCTGTCGATGATGGTGACCGGCAGGGTCGGGGTGCCCTCGACGCGGCGATCCGAGGTGCGCAGGATCTGGGTGATCGCCGGTTCCTTGGTGTCGTTGTGGCCGTCACCGTAGTTGGTGAACGCGACGTAGGCGGTCGAGCCCATCACGTACACCTGGTACACCAGCAGGAACACCAGCCCGGGCATGAGGTACTTGGCGGGGATCGCCCGCTTGGAGAAGTAGACGTAGTCGGCGACGACCAGCGTCGCGGCGAGGAAGGCGAGGAGCCACCACGACTGCTGCGCCCAGGACGCCATGATCCCGTAGAGACCGAACGCGTTCACCAGGGCCATCAGGACGAGCTTCACGTAGAAGCCGGGCCGCGTGAGGTCGCGCGCGTGCGACAGCCCCGTCGAGGGCTTCTTCGGAGGGGCCGCGGGCTTGGAGTCCGAGACCTGCAGCTGCGTGCTCAAGGGAATCCCTTCCTGGTCGCTTCGTTGCGTGAGGTGGTGGTGTTCGTGGCCCAGTCTGGACCGGAGATGGGTTGCGCGGGGCGAGACGCGCCGCGCAACCCGTTGTCAAGCCATGGCGATCAGAACTTGGCCTTGATGTTCTCGTTCATCGTCTTCCAAGCGGCGACCGGGTCAGCGGCCTTGCCGTTGATGATCGAGACCTCGGTGGCGCCCCAGAAGGACCAGACCGCGGCCATCTCGGGGATGGCCGGCATCGGCTGGCCGTCCTTGCCCGCCTCGGCGAAGCCGGCGAGGATCTCGTCGGAAATGCCCTCGACGGCCTTGGTCGAGGCCGGGGTGCGGCCACCCAGCTCGAAGAGCTTGGCCTGCGCCTCGTCGGAGGCGACGTAGTCGAGGAACTGGTTGGTGAGCAGCGCGTTCTCCGACTTGGAGGACAGGTAGACGCCCTGGACGCCGAGGAACGGCGCGGACGGCTTGCCACCGGCGGACGGGACCGGAAGGACGGAGATGTCCATGCCGGCCTTCTTCCAGTCGGAGGTGTTCCACGGGCCCGTGATGATGTACGGGCTCTTGCCGTCGGCGAACGCCTGCTTGGCCTGGTCGCCACCGATGGAGGCGTTGAGGGCGCCCTCGCCGGCCAGCTTCTTCAGGTACGTCGCGAAGGCCTCACCCTCGGCGCCGGCCATGCCGAGCTCGGTGGTGTACTCGCCGTTGGAGTCGGACTTGAAGACCGGGGCGCCGAACGACGTCTGCACCGGGTAGAGGTGGTAGGCGTCGCCGTTCTCACCCTGCTGGATCAGGACGGGGAACTCCTTGCCGGACTCCTTGCCCTGCTTCACCAGCTCGTCGAAGGTCGCCGGGGTGTCCTTCACGATGGCGTTGTTGCGCACCAGCGCGATGTTCTCGATGGCGTAGGGGACGCCGTAGAGCTGGCCCTTGTTGGTGAAGGCCGCCTTGGAGATGTCGGAGAGGCCATCGACCTTGTCGCCGAGCTCGACCGGCGCGATCACGCCGTTCTTGACGAGGTCGCCGGTCCAGTCGTGGGCGCCGACGATGAGGTCGGGACCCTGGCCGGTCGGGGCCTGGGAGATGAAGTCGGTCTTGACGTCGGCGGTGGGCTTCTGGACGACGTCCAGCGTCACGCCGGACTCCTTCTTGAAGTCCGCGCCCAGCGTCTTGAACGCCTCGATGCGGGTCTCGTCGGTCCAGATCGTCAGGGTGCCGGCGTCGGCGGGGACGGTCGCGGACGCGGCCCCGGTGGGCTGGGCCGGCGTGGTGGCGGGGGTTCCGGTGCTGCCACAAGCGGCGAGGCTGAGCGCCACTCCCGCCGCCAGCAACGAAACGATGCTCTTGCGCATTGGTTTCTCCTTCATGAGGCGGCTCCCATGCCTGCCCCGTGGGTTGGCACCACCGTATCCGACGACCTTGCAAGTTTCATAGAGTCTTTCGTAACGAATTCATCACCTTGCGTGACTTTTGCGGCGTCGTGCGCCACTGTTGACCCACTGGGAAGCGGTCGTGGCGGGTTTTCGTGCTCCTGCATGCGCCGGCCTTGCAACGATTTCATCGTGACCGCCTCCACCCACTCAGGGGAGAGAAGGGACCCATGACGACCAAGGCACGCCTGTCCGACCTGGCGAAGGCAGCCGGCGTCTCGACGGCGACGGTGTCGCGCGTCCTGAACGGCAAGCCCGGGGTCCGCTCCGACACACGTGACGCCGTCCACGCCGCGGCGGCCTCACTCGGCTACGCGCTGGAGCGGCCGAGCGCACGGCGTCCGGCACCGGTGGCGATCATGCTGCCCGAACTCTCGAACCCGTCCTTCACCGCCTTCGCCGAGATCCTCGACTCACTGCTGTACGCCGCGGGCGTCCGCACGTTCGTGTGCCCGGCCGGGCCGACCGGCATGAGCGAGGAGCAGCACCTCGCCGCCCTGCTGGAGACCAACCTCGGCGGGATCGTGTCGGTCAGCGGGATCCCGGCCAACAACACCCTGTCCCTGGACCCGTACCGCAAGGTGATCGCGCGCGGCATCCCCACCGTGTTCATCAACGCGCCCACGACGGAACTGGCCGCCGGTTTCTACTCCTGCTCCGATGCGGAGGCCGTGTCCGCCTCGGTCACCCACCTGCGAACGCTCGGGCACACGCGCGTCGGCCTGGCCGTGGGCAGCGAGCGCTTCACCCCGACGCGCCGGAAGGTCGCCGCGTTCCAGTCGCTCGGCTTCGGGCCCGACAGCATCGAGCTTACGACGTTCACCGCCGAGGGGGGCCAGGTGGCCGCCGGTCGGCTCATCGAGTCGGGCCACACGGCCATCGTCTGCGGTTCGGACCTCATGGCACTCGGCGCGATCCGCGAAGCGCGGGGGCGTGGCCTCTCGGTGCCGGAGGACCTCTCGGTGGTCGGCTTCGACGACTCACCCCTCATGGCGTTCACCGAACCCGCACTGACCACGATCCGGCAGCCGATCCGACCGATCTGCGAGGCCGCCGTCTCGGCCCTGCTCCGCGCGACCACGGACGGCACGCCACCGGATCCCACGGAAGTCATGTTCCACCCCGACCTGGTCATCCGGCGTTCGACGGGCCCCGTCCCCGTCCGACAGGCCTGAGTGCGGCAGACGGGCCACCCGCCCGGCGCTCGAACTCCAGCAGCCACCTCTTCCGGTCGACACCGCCCGCGTAGCCGGTCATCGCGCCCGACGCGCCGACCAGCCGGTGGCAGGGCACGATGATGCTGATCGGGTTGCGGCCCGTCGCAGCCCCCACGGCCCGCGAGGCCCCCGGACGCCCCAGGTCGGCCGCCACCTCGCCGTACGACCGGGTCTCCCCCGCCGGGATCGCCGCCAGGGCCGCCCACACCTCGCGCTGGAAGGCGGTGCCGCGCGGGGCCAGCGCCACGTCGAAGGTCGTCCGCTCCCCCGCGAAGTACTCGTCGAGTTGGGCCACGGCGTCCGCCGCGACGCTGTCGTCGCGGTCGCCCAAGGATGCGGGGTCGGGGAAGTACTTCTGCCCGTCGGTGTAGAGGGCGCACAGGGCTCCGGCGTCGTCGACGACGAGCGTCAACGGGCCCACGGGGGAGTCGATGGTGCGGTGCTTCATGAGTCCTCCTGCGGCAGGTGGTTGATGGGATGGTCGAGGACGGCCCACAGGTACTGGGTCGCGTGGGCGCGCCACGGACGCCAGCGCCGCGACGCCTCCCCCACGTCGGCGATGCCGAGACGCTCGGCGGCCTTGACGACGCCCAGGTCACGCGCGGGGAAGGCGTCCGGATCCCCCAGCGCCCGCATGGCCACGACCTCGACGGTCCAGGGGCCGACGCCCGGGACGCGGCCCAGCGCGGCGCGCGCCTCGTCGCGATCGGCACCGGCCGAGAGGTCCACCGCCCCGGACGCCAGCGCCCGGGCCAGCGCGGTCAGGGTCGCGCGACGGGACGACGGGCCGGCGAAGGCGTCAGGCGTCAGGTCGGCCAGCGCGTCCGGCGTGGGGAACAGGTGGGTGAGGCCACCTGCCGGATCGTCGATCGGGACGCCGTGGGCGCGGACGAGCCTGGCGCCGTGGGTCCGCGCCGCGGCGGTGGAGACCTGCTGGCCGAGCACGGCCCGGATCGCGAACTCGTCCGGGTCGACCGTCCTCGGGACCCGGCGTCCCGGTGCACCGAGCACCAGCGGGGCCAGGGTCGGGTCGGCGGCCAGGGCCGCGTCGACCGCCACCGGGTCGGCGTCCAGGTCGAGCAGCCGGCGGCAGCGGGAGATCGCCGGGGTGAGGTCACGCAGGTCGGCGAGGTGCAACGTCGCGGCGACGTGGTCGGCACGCGGGGCGAGCTCGGCGATGCCCGGCCCGTGGGGCAGGCGCAACGTGCGGCGGTAGGCGCCGCGTCTCCACTCCTCCACACCCGGGATCGCCGTCGCCGCGAGGTGCCCGAACACGTTGGAGGGGTTGAACGGCTGGCGGAAGGCCAACCGTAGGGAGATCTCCTGGCGTGGTGCGCTCGGGCTCGACCCGGTGGCCCGCCGGGGGCCGGCGGCCGTGCCGCGGACCTGCGACGGCGTCATCGCGAAGGTCTGGGCGATGGTGTCGTTGAACGAGCGGATCGAGGAGAACCCCGCGGCGAAGGCGACCTCCGTGATCGGCAGCGCCGTGGTCACGAGCAGGATCCGTGCGGTGTGGGCGCGCTGCGCGCGGGCGAGCGCCAGGGGGCCGGCCCCGAGTTCGGCCAGCGTGAGGCGCTGCACCTGCCGGACCGAGTAGCCCAGGCGCGCCGCGAGCCCGTGCACCCCCTCCCGGTCCACGACACCGTCGCCGATGAGCCGCATCGCGCGTCCCGTGATGTCGGCACGGACGTCCCACTCGGGCGACCCGGGGACGGCGTCCGGCCGGCAGCGCTTGCACGCCCGGAATCCGGCCGCCTGGGCGGCCGCCGCGCTCGGGTGGAAGGTCATGTTGCGCGGGGCGGGCGTCCGGGCCGGGCAGGAGGGCCGGCAGTAGATCCCGGTGCTGGTCACACCCGTGAAGAAGCGGCCGTCGAACCGCGCGTCGCGGCTCGCGACGGCGGCGAGGCAAGTCTCCAGGTCTGGTACCACGCGTCCATCATGAGGGACGCGGCACGCCACGCCTAGCAGGAATACGACATGGCAGCGGGCTAGTGCCAGCCCTCGTCCGGCGCCGGGGCACGGACGGCGAGGACGCCGGGGCGCACCTCGCACTCCATGGTCCGGACACGCCCCACGCCGTCCCCGTCGAGTTCGCCCTCGACTGGATGCTCCAGCCGGACGTCCACCTTGGTCGCCTGGGTGCGCCGCACGGAGGGGTGTCCGAACCGGTGCCCGGTCACGAGGTCCACGAGGACGCCACCCCAACCGAACAGCCCACGAGGGGCGACGACCAGCGCGTCGAGCAGGGCGTCGTCGACCTGCGCGTCCGGCATCAGGCGGGCTCCCGCGGTGAGTTCGCCGCAGTTGCCGACCATGACTGTCCGGGCGTGCCGGCTCCTGGCGGGATGTCCATCCGCGCTCAACTCGACCCGGAAACCGTTGCCCACCAGCGCCCGCGCCCCCGTCAGGACATAGGCGAACCAGCCGACCTTCTTCTTGACGCCCTCGTCGACGTTGGCCATGACCTCGGCGTCCAGCCCCACCCCGGCGGCGACCAGGAACACCTGGGGGTCACCGTCGTCGAACGACACGCGCCCCACGTCGATCCGCCGGCTGTGGCCGGCGAGCGCGATGCGGAGGGCCGGCTCGAGGTCGAGCGGGAGGCCGAGGTTGCGGGCGAGCAGGTTGCCGGTGCCGCCGGGGAGCAGGCCGAGCGGGACTTCGTCGCCGCCGTCCGGGGCGCCCTCCTCGAGCAGGCCCTGGGCGACCGACCGGACCGTCCCGTCCCCACCCAGCGAGCACACGACCGTCGCCCCGTCACGGACGGCCTGCCTGGCCATGCTCGCGCCGGGATCCTCGGGCGTCGTCTCGTACCAGGCCGGGTCCCCCGATCCCTGCTGGTGACAGAGGCCCGCGACCTCCTGCTTCACCGCGTCGAGGTCGTCGAACTTGGACGGGTTGACGACGATGGCGACCTTGCCTGCCTGGCTCATGGTGATGAGCCTAGTGGGACCCCCACCCCGGCGGGAGGGCAACGGGCGGCACGAAGTGGCGGGGCCACACGGACGTGGATACCGTCACCGGTGCGGGGCGCGGCGCCGGTCGTGCGCCACGAGCGTCGGGAGGGGAGGGACATGCTGGACGTGTTGTCGGCGACGGTCCCGATCTTCCTCGTGGTGGGCGTGGGCTTCCTGTGCACCCGCTTCGGCATGTTCGAGCGCCAGGACATGGCGATCCTCAACCGCTTCGTCGTGAAGATCGCCCTGCCACTGCTGGTCTTCGTCAACGTGTCGGGGCGCAGCGCCGCCGAGATCTTCAATCCTGCCTACCTGCTCACCTACGCCGTGGCGGCCCTGATCATGTTCGTGCTCGCCCACCTGTGGGTCGCGGCCCGCAAGGCACCCGCGATCCGGGCGCCCTACCTGAGCATGGCGATGGGCGGCACCAACAACGGTTTCATCGGGATGGCGATCTTCCTCATCGCGCTGCCCGACGTGGCCGGCATCGCCGTGGGCATGGACATGATCATCGACAACGTCCTCATCATCCCGTTGGTGCTGTTCCTGGCCGAGAGGGCGATGCACGCCGGCACCGACTCGACCGCCCTGCGCACCCTGGGCCGCTCGCTGGCCTCGGTCATCACCCAGCCGATGGTGCTGGCGATCATCGCGGCCCTGGTCCTCAACGGGCTGGGCGTGACGCTGCCCGCGGTGCTGGACCGGTCGGTCCGACTGCTCGCCCAGGCGTCCTCGGGTGTGGCCCTGTTCGCCATCGGGGGGCTGCTCGTGGGCCTGAGGATCGGCGGCATGCTCGTCGAGGTGGCGTTCTCCCTCGTCGGCAAGCTGGTGGCCATGCCCGCGATCGCCCTGGGCCTCGTCCTGGCGTTCGAGGCGATCGGGTTGCCACCCATGTCGAGCGATCTCAAGGCCGCGGCGGTCATCACCGCGGCGCTGCCCACCTTCTCGATCCTGCCCGCCTTCGCCGCCCGGCACGGCGAGGAGGACTGGGCCACGGTGGCCACCATGGGTGGCACGGTGCTGTCGTTCGTCACGATCAGCGTCTGGATGGGCCTGCTCACCGTGGTGGGCTGGCTCTGACCACTCTCGCGCCCGGCGGGGCCTTGGTTCAGCTTGTGAGTGAGCACTCACTCACGTAGTGTTGTCGCGTGACACGTGCACCACGCCTGTCGCCCGATGAGCGCCGGAGCGCCCTCATCGAGGCCACCATTCCCCTGTTGCTGCAGCACGGCTCCAGCGTCTCCACCCGGCAGATCGCCGAGGCCGCCGGGGTCGCCGAGGGCACCATCTTCCGCGTCTTCGACTCCAAGGAGGATCTCGTGCACGCCTGCGCCGCCCAGGTGCTGGCGCGTGACGGGCTCGCCGAGAGCCTCGCGAACCTCCCCACCGACGTCGACCTCGCGACGACCGTCGCGCTCATCGGGCGGGCCCTGTCCGTCCACATCAACGACGTCCGGACCGTCGTCGCGCTCCTGCACGAACAGGGGCGCGGCCGGCTCTCCTTCCACGACCACGTCCCCGGGCCCTCGGGCGGACCGGCGGCCCCCGAGGCGTCCAGCACCTGCGAGCGTCCGGACCCGCGCGTCGTGCACGAGGCCGTGGTCGCGACCGTGGCGTCCGCCCTCGCCCCCCACGCGGACGCCCTGCGCACCACCCCGCGCGTGGCCGCCACCGCCCTCATCGCCCTGACCTTCGGGGCGGGGCACACGTTCGCCGGGGATCCGGCGCTCACCGACGTCGAGGCCCTGACCGACCTCATCCTCCACGGAATCCAGAAGGACGCCTGATGCTCCTCCGCACGCTGCGCGAGTACTTGAAGCCCTACCGGGGCAACATCATCCTCGTCATCCTCCTCCAGCTGGTGGCCACCGCCGCCAGCCTCTATCTCCCCACGCTGAACGCCCGGATCATCGACGAGGGCGTCGCCAAGGGCGACACCGGCACGATCTGGAACCTCGGCGCGATCATGCTCGGCGTCTCGCTCGTCCAGATCACCGGCCAGGTGACGGCCATCTACTTCGGCGCCCGCACCGCGATGGGCTTCGGGCGCGACCTGCGCGCGGCGATCTTCTCCCGCGTGCTGTCGTTCTCGACCCGCGAGGTGAACAACTTCGGGGCGCCGTCCCTCATCACCCGCACGACCAACGACGTCCAGCAGGTCCAGATGCTCGTCATGATGACGGCGTTCATGATCGTCCAGGCGCCGATCATGATGGTGGGCGGCGTCTTCATGGCCCTGCGCGAGGACGTCGGACTGTCCTGGCTCATCGCCGTCGCCGTCGTGGTGATGGGCACCATCATCACCGCGATCCTGCTCCAGGCGCTGCCCCTGTTCCGGCAGATGCAGATCCGCATCGACACCCTCAACCGGGTGCTCCGCGAGCAGATCTCGGGCCTGCGCGTCATCCGCGCCTTCGTGCGCGAGCCCTACGAGAGCGTCCGGTTCAACGACGCCAACCGCGAGCTCACCACCACGTCCCTGCGGGTCGGACGCCGCATGCTCACGTTCTTCCCCGTGGTGCAGTTGGTGATGGCCGCCTCGTCGGTGGGCGTCATGTGGTTCGGCGGCCTCCGCGTGGACGCCGGCGAGATGCAGATCGGCCAGCTCACGGCGTTCCTGCAGTACCTCACGATGATCCTGATGAGCGTGATGATGTCGACGATGATGCTGATGATCGCCCCGCGCGCCCAGGTGTGTGCGGTACGCATCCAGGAGGTGTTGCAGACGCGGTCGTCGGTGGTGCCGCCGGTCGATCCCGTCACCGAGACCACCGCCCGCGGCCAGGTGCGCTTCGAGGACGTCTCCTTCGCCTACCCGGGCGCCGAGGAGCCCGTCCTCGCGGACATCACCTTCACCGCCGTCCCCGGCCAGACTCTCGCCTTCATCGGGTCGACGGGTTCGGGCAAGTCGACGCTGGTGAACCTGATCCCGCGCCTGTTCGACGCCACGGGCGGCCGGGTGCTCGTCGACGGCGTGGACGTCCGGAACCTCGACCCCGAGGTGCTGTGGGGGTCCATCGGCCTGGTGCCGCAACGGCCCTACCTGTTCACCGGGACGGTGGCGTCCAACCTGCGCTACGGCAAGCCGGACGCCACCGACGAGGAGCTGTGGCACGCCCTCGAGGTGGCGCAGGCGCGCGACTTCGTGGAGCGCATGCCCGGCCAGCTGGACGCCTCGATCGCCCAGGGCGGCACCAACGTCTCCGGCGGCCAGCGCCAGCGGCTCTCGATCGCACGCGCCCTGGTCGCCAAGCCGGACGTCTACATCTTCGACGACTCGTTCTCCGCGCTCGACGTCGCCACGGACGCCCGCCTCAGGGCCGCCCTGGACGGCGAAACGCGGGACGCCGCCGTCATCATCGTCGGCCAGCGGGTGGCGACCATCGCCGGCGCCGACCAGATCATCGTCCTCGACGAGGGACGCATCGAGGCGGTGGGGACCCACGAGCAGTTGCTCGCCACCAGCCCGACGTACGCCGAGATCGTCGAGTCCCAGTTCCAGGCCGAGGAGGCAGCATGAGCACGAACCCCCAGGTGGCCCAGGGGCGCGGGGCCGCGCAGCCCCACAAGGTCACCGCCGCCCCGGAGCGCCCCACTCACGGGCCCCAGGTCCGCGGCCACGGCCCGATGGCGAGCGGGCCCGCCGAGAAGGCCATCAACTTCGGTCCGTCCCTGCGCCGCCTGCTCGCCGTGCTGCGCCCCGAGCGCCCCCTGATCGTGGTCGTGATTGTCCTCACCGCCATCGCCGTGGTGGCGAACGTGGTCCAGCCGAAGATACTCGGCGACATGACGAACCTGCTGTTCGCGGGCCTGCTCGGGTCGAGGCTGCCGGCCGGCGCGTCGCTGGAGCAGGTCGTCTCCGGGCTGCGTGCCCGCGGCGAGAACACGTTCGCCGACATGCTGGTGGGCATGGGGGTCACTCCCGGCGTGGGGGTCGACTGGGACGCGGTGGCCCGGGTCGGCCTGCTGGCGCTCGCGCTGGCCGTCATCGGCGGCCTGCTCATGTGGGCGTCGGGGTGGCTCCTGAACGACGTCGTGCAGCGGTCGGTGTACCGGATGCGCGAGCAGGTGCAGGCCAAGCTCGACCGACTGCCCCTGAGCTACTTCGACCGCCAGCCCCGCGGCGAGCTGCTCTCCCGCGTCACGAACGACATCGACAACATCGCGACGTCGCTGCAGCAGACCCTGTCGCAGCTGTTGAGCAACCTGCTGACGCTCATCGGCGTGCTGTTCATGATGTTCTGGGTCTCCCCGGTGCTGGCCATCATCGCGATCGTCGCCGTGCCGGTCTCGATGGGCGCGGCCATGACCATCGGCAAGCGGTCGCAGGGCCGGTTCGCCGCGATGTGGAAGTCCACCGGCGACCTGAACGCCCAGATCGAGGAGGCCTACACCGGCCACGCGCTGGTCAAGGTGTTCAACCGGTCCAAGGAGGTCCAGGCCGACTTCGCCCGCGACAACGGCAAGCTCTACGAGGCGGCGTTCGGCGCCCAGTTCATCTCGGGCCTGATGATGCCGGTGATGTTCTTCATCGGGAACCTGTCCTACGTGGCCGTCGCGGTCGTGGGCGGCCTGCGGGTGGCGTCCGGCCAGACGACCCTGGGCGACGTGCAGGCGTTCATCCAGTACTCGCGGATGTTCACCCAGCCCATCACCCAGGTCGCCTCGATGGCGAACCTGTTGCAGTCGGGCGTGGCCTCGGCCGAGCGCGTCTTCCAGGTGCTGGACGCCGACGAGCAGGTCCCGGACGCCACCGGTTCCCTCCCGGAGCCGCTCCGCGGCCGCGTCGCCTTCGAGGACGTGGCGTTCTCCTACTCCCCCGACAAGCCGCTCATCACCGACCTGTCGTTCACCGCCGAGCCGGGTTCCACCATCGCGATCGTGGGCCCGACCGGCGCCGGCAAGACGACGCTGGTCAACCTGCTCATGCGGTTCTACGAGCTGGACGGCGGGCGCATCACGCTCGACGGCGTCGACATCGCGTCCGTCCCGCGGGCCGAGCTCCGCTCCCGGATCGGCATGGTGCTGCAGGACACCTGGCTGTTCGGCGGGACCATCCGCGACAACATCGCGTACGGCCGTCCGGACGCCGACGAGGAGGAGATCGTCGCGGCGGCGACCGCCACCTACGTCGACCGATTCGTGCACACGCTCCCGGACGGCTACGACACGGTGATCGACGAGGAGGGCTCGAACGTGTCGGCCGGCGAGAAGCAGCTGATCACCATCGCGCGCGCCTTCCTGGCCGACCCGTCGCTGTTGATCCTGGACGAGGCGACCTCCTCGGTCGACACCCGTACCGAACTGCTGCTGCAGCGCGCCATGGCCGCGCTGCGCACCGACCGGACGTCGTTCGTGATCGCCCACCGGCTCTCGACGATCCGGGACGCCGACGTGATCCTCGTCATGGACGAGGGACGCATCGTCGAGACGGGCACGCACGACGCGTTGCTCGCCGCGCGAGGCGCCTACCACGCCCTCTACCAGTCGCAGTTCTCCGGGGCCGCCACCGAGGAGGTCGCCGCCTGACCCGCCCTCACCCGCCGTGGCTGGCCAGCACCTCGTCGACGTCGGCCGCGGTCAGCGGAACCCCGGGGAACTTGGCGAACCGGCGCAGCGGGTGCGCCCCCACCACCGCGAACATCTCCGGCGACAGCGTCCAGCCGTCGGGGACGCGCTCCTGCAGGGCGGCCCAGGCCTCCTCGTCCGCCATCCACTCAGCGATGGTCGACTCGGCGTGCAGCGGCACCCGCGGCGCCGGCACGTCGAGTCGGAGTTCGTGCACCAGCGGCAGGTCACGCGAGTTGGGTCCCGCCTCGATGGTGAACAGGCCCGACTCGAGGACCCATCGACCGTGGACCTCCGACCAGAACGAGAACGCCCGGCTGTCCAGGGGCAGGGTGATGGTCCGGGACTCCCCCGGTTCGAGCCACACCTTGGCGAAGCCCCGCAGCTCGCGCGGCGGCCGCGGCACGGAGGCCGGGGCGTTTCCGACGTAGACCTGGACGACCTCGTGCCCGGCACGCGAGCCCGTGTTGGTGACGCTCACCTGGACGGCCACGCGGAGCTGGCCGGACGCCGGCGTCGCGAGCACGTTCACCGCGAGGTCGTCGTAGGAGAACCTCGTGTAGCCGAGCCCGAACCCGAAGGGGAACGCCACCTCGCGGTCGGCCGCGTCGAAACCGCGGTACCCGACGAACACGTCCTCGCCGTAGGTGACGTGTCCGGACTCGCCGGGGAACATCAACGCTGAAGGGTGGTCGGCCAGGCGGAGGGCCAGCGTCTCGGTCAGGCGTCCGGACGGCTCTGCGTCGCCGACGAGCACGTCGGCGAGCGCGAGCGCACCCGCCTGTCCGCCGAGCCAGCCCTCGATGAGCGCGTCGCACTGGTCGAGCCACGACGCGACCTCCACCGCCGCCCCGTTGGAGAGGACCACGACCATCGGCTTGCCCACCTCGGCGAGCTCGGCCAGCAGGGCGAGTTGCACGTCGGGCAGGCGCAGGTGGGTGCGGTCGATGCCCTCGGTCTCCTCGGCGTCGGGCAGCCCGAGGCACAGGACCACGACGTCGGCCGCCTCCGCCACGGCGACCGCCTCGTCCACCAGGCCGTCGTCGTACTCCCCGGACAGCAGGAACCCCGGCGCGAAGCGGACCGCCCGGTGCGCCGCCAGGGTGTCGACGAGCCGGTCGACGCGGGTGGCGTTGACCTTCGACGAACCGCCGCCCTGGAAGCGGGGCGTGCGGGCGAATTCGCCCACCAGCGCCACCTTGGCGTGGGGATCGAGCGGGAGGATGCCGTTGTTGGCCAGGAGCACCATCGATTCCCGCGCGGCCTCGCGCGCGAGCTGGTGGTGCGCGGCTTGGTCGACCGGGGCGTCGTCGCGCACGGCGTCGCTGGCGCGCTCGGTGAGCGCGAGCATGCGGGACGCCGACAGCTCGAGCACCTCGCGGCTGAGCTGCCCGGCCTCGACCGCGGCCACGATCTCGACGTCGGAGTTGCCCAGCTCGTGCGGCATCTCGAGGTCGAGACCGGCGACCAGGGCCTCCACTCGGTCGACCACCGCACCCCAGTCGCTGACGACCACACCGTCGTAGTCCCAGTCCCCGCGGAGGACGTCGGTGAGCAGCCACGGGTTCTCCGACACGAGCGTGCCGTTGAGGCGGTTGTACGCGCACATGACCGACCACGGGTGCGCCGCCGTGATGACCTTCTCGAAGGCGGGCAGGTAGATCTCGCGGAGGGCGCGCTCGGTGACGCGCGCGTCGACCCGCATGCGGTCGGTCTCCTGGTTGTTCGCCGCGAAGTGCTTCACACACGCCCCCACACCCTGGGACTGCATCCCGTAGACCAGGGCGGACGCCAGCGTGCCGGCCACGTGCGGGTCCTCGCTGAAGTACTCGAAGTTGCGCCCGCACAGGGGGGACCGCTTGATGTTGATGCCCGGACCGAGCACGAGGTCGACCCCCTGGGCCACGGCTTCGCGGCCCAGCGCGGCACCCACCTTCTTCAGCAGGGCCGTGTTCCACGAGGACGCCAACCCCACCGCCGGCGGGAAGCACGTCGCAGGGCGGGACGCACCGAGGTCGTTCGACTCGTCGACACGGAGGCCGTGAGGACCGTCGGACATCCTGATGCGCGGGACGCCGAGGCGCTCCAGTCCGCTCGTGTGCCAGTTGCCGTCACCGCAGACGAGCTTGGCGAGCTCCTCGGTGGTGGCACGGGAGATCACGTCGTCGACATCGAAGCCCATGCCCCATGGTCCCACGGCGTCCGGTCAGCCGAGGCCGACACCCACCAACGCGCCGATGCCGTACGTGATGGCCATGGCCAGGACGCCGCCCCCGACCACCCGCACGACGGAGGTGGCAACCGGCGCCCTGCCCACCCTGGCGCTGAACACGCCGGTGATGGCCAACGCGGCGACGACCGCCCCGACGGTGGCCCAGACGCGGACCCCGGGCGGGGTGAGCGCCATGGCGAGCAGGGGGATCAGGGCCCCCAGGACGAAGGCGCCCATCGAGGCCCATGCGGCGTGCCACGGGTTGACCAACTCGTCGGGGTCGATCCCCAACTCGGCCTCCGCGTGCGCGGCGAACGCGTCGTGCTCGGTCAGTTCCTCGGCGACCTGCCGGGCCAGCGCGGGCGAGAGCCCCTTGCCCTCGTACAGGCCGGCCAGCTCGGCCAGTTCCTGCTCCGGCAGGTGCTCCAGCTCCCAGCGCTCCTTCTCGAGCAGGGCCCTCTCACTGTCGCGCTGGGCGCTCACCGACACGTACTCCCCCACGGCCATCGACAGTGCGCCGGCGCTGAGGCCCGCGATGCCGGCGACGAGGATCGCGAAGGAGTCGGTCGTCGCGCCCGCGACGCCCATGACCATGCCGGCGACCGACACGATGCCGTCGTTGGCGCCGAGGACGCCGGCTCGCAGTTGGTTGAGGGTGGCCGCGGAGCCACCAGACTCCTGGGAGTCGTGGACGAGGTCAGGGTTGCCGGAAGCCGGGGTCATGCCCCGATTGTGTGCCGGGACCACCGCCCCGGCAAGCAAGGGATGCCTGCCCTGAGGCTGTGGTCAGGCCTCCAGGGCGACCGGAACGGTGGCGTCGGCGACGCGACGCAGGACGTCCTCGCGCTCCTCCTCGGTGAGCCCCGCCAGGGCTTCGTTCACGGTGTCCACGTAGAGGTCGAGGCGTGCGCGGGCGGGCGTGTAGAGCCACGCGCGCCCGTCGAGCCTGCGGGCCACGACACCCTTCTTGGCGAGCCGGTCGAGGACGGCCATCACCGTGGTGTAGGCGATCTCCCTGTCCTGCGCCAGCTCCTCGTGCACCTCACGCACGGGAGTGGGGGCGATGCGCGCCCACAGCACGTCCATCACCGCGTGTTCGAGGTCCCCGAGGATAGGCATGGACCCATGGTAACCGCAATCCGGCCAACTACGACACCAAGTAGTACTTTCTTCGTAGTAGATTCCGAGCCATGACCCCCGAAACGATCGCCCGTTGGCAGTTCGGCATCACGACGGTCTACCACTACTTCTTCGTGCCCGTGACCATTGCACTGTCGCTCATGGTCGCCGTCATGCAGACCGTCTGGTTCCGCACCGGCGAGGACAAGTTCCTCCGCCTCACCAAGTTCTTCGGCAAGCTCTTCCTCATCAACTTCGCGATGGGTGTGGTCACCGGCATCGTGCAGGAGTTCCAGTTCGGCATGAACTGGTCCGAGTACTCCCGCTTCGTCGGTGACATCTTCGGCGCCCCGCTCGCCCTCGAGGCCCTCCTGGCCTTCTTCCTGGAGTCCACCTTCCTCGGCCTGTGGATCTTCGGGTGGGACAAGCTGCCCAAGAAGCTCCACCTCATGGCCATCTGGCTCGCCGCCATCGGCACCATGTTGTCCGCGGTCTTCATCCTCGCGGCGAACTCCTTCATGCAGAACCCGGTGGGTGCCATCTACAACCCCCTCACCGACCGCGCCGAGATGAACGACTTCCTGGCACTGTTCGCCAACCCGGTCTTCCTGGCGACCCTGCCGCACACGCTGGCGGCGGCGTACATGACGGCGTCCGGCTTCGTGCTCGCCGTCTCCGGCTGGCACCTCGCCAAGCTGAACAAGGCCGACCGCACGGCCCAGGAGGACGCCGACGTCGACGCCTTCCGCTGGTCGGCCAAGTTCGCGGCCTGGATCCTGCTCGTCTCGGGCGCCGCCACCGTCCTGACCGGCGACTTCCAGGGCAAGGTCATGTACCAGGTGCAGCCCATGAAGATGGCCGCCGCGGAGGCGCTGTACGAGACGTCCGGCGGCAACGGCGAGATGGCTCCCTTCTCGCTGCTGACCGTCGGCACCCTCGACGGCACCGCACCGGTGTTCGAGCTCCACGTCCCGGGCGTCCTGGGCATCCTGGCCAAGGGCGACCCCTACGCCGAGATCCCGGGCATCAACAACCTCCAGGCGACCTACACCGAACGCCTGGCCGACGCCGAGTTCAACCTGCCGGCCGACGGCGGGACGAACGCCCTGCAGGCGGCCTACGCCGACAAGCTGCGGACGGTCGGGATCACCGACTTCACCCCGAACATCCCGGTCAGCTACTGGAGCTTCCGCATCATGATGACGCTGGGCTTCATCGCCATGGCGATCGGCGCGGTCTCCCTGTTCCTGCTCCGCAAGGGCGGGTTGCCCAAGCCGTCGCGCCTGTGGGACTTCCTGATGCTGGCGGTCGTCCTCGCCCCGCTGTTCGGCAACAGCGCCGGCTGGATCTTCACCGAGATGGGACGCCAGCCGTGGATCGTCGCGGGGGTGCTGCCCACGGCGTCCGCTGTTTCGCCCGGTGTCGGCGCCGGAACCATGCTCGCCAGCATGATCGGCTTCACCCTCCTGTACGGCGCCCTCGCCGTCGTCGAGGTCGGCCTGATGATCAAGTACGTCAAGCTCGGCCTGCCGGCCGAGGTGCCCCCCGTCGAGATCAAGGGTGAGGACGACGTCCTCTCCTTCGCCTACTGAGAAGGAGTTGAACTGACATGTTGCTCCCCCTCGCCGCTGAAGCCAGCAACCTCCAGGTCGTCTGGTACGTGTTGATCGCCGTCCTGTGGATCGGCTACCTGATCCTCGAGGGATTCGACTACGGCGTCGGCATGCTCATCCCCTTCCTCGGCAAGACCGAGAAGGAACGTCGCGTCATCGTGAACACCGTCGGCCCGCTCTGGGACGGCAACGAGGTCTGGCTGCTCACCGCCGGTGGCGCCACCTTCGCGGCCTTCCCGGGCTGGTACGCGACGCTGTTCTCGGGCCTCTACATCCCGTTCTTCCTCATCCTCGTCGGCCTCATCATCCGGGGCGTGTCCTTCGAGTACCGGGCCAAGCACCCGGACGCCCGCTGGCGCAACACCTTCGACTGGATGGCCGCCACCGGCTCGTTCGTCGTGTCGCTGGTGTTCGGCGTCGGCTTCGCCAACTTCATCATCGGCATGCCGGTCGCCCTCGCCGAGGGCTCCAACCACCTGCACGTCCTGACCGGCGGGTTCTGGAGCCTGTTCAGCCCCTTCGCCCTCCTGGGCGGCGTGGTGCTCGTGGTGCTGTTCCTGTTCCATGGGGCCAACTTCCTGGCGCTGAAGACCAAGGGCATCGTCCACGACAGGGCCAAGGCGTTCGCCACCAAGGCCGGCCTCGTGGCGATCATCGGCGGCGCCATCTACCTCGCGTGGGCCAACCTCGCGTACGGCATCGGCGTTCTGGGCTGGGGCCTCGCCCTGGCCGCCGCGGCCGGCCTGATCGGTTCGTGGCTGGCCGTCCGCTCCGGGCGTGACGGGTGGGCGTTCGTCGCCACCACCGTGACGATCCTGTTCGTCGCCGTCTGGATCTTCGTCCGCATGTGGCCGAACCTGGGCTTCGACAACTCCGGCTCCACCCTCCCGCTGGACCGGGTCACCGCGGCGTCCACCGATCTCACCCTGACGATCATGTCCGGTGCCGCGGTGGTGTTCGTCCCGATCGTGCTGGCCTACCAGGCCTGGACGGCGTGGATCTTCCGCAAGCGGATCAGCACCAAGAACATTCCGGACGACGTGGCAGCCGCCGTCTAGTCTGTGCCCGTGCCGAATCCCCACCACGACAGGGACGGCGTCCCCCCGGACGCCGTCCCTGTTGTTGCGTCCGGGGCGTCCGAGCCGGCCGGGGCGTCCGGGTCGGCCGGGCGGACGCGGACGCGCGGCCCCATCGACCCCCGGCTCCTCCGGCGCGGGAAGGCCACCGTCGGCTACATCGCCGGGGGCGTGGTCATCGGCTGCCTCACCGCCGGACTCACGGTCGCGCAGGCCTGGGTGCTCTCCCGCGGGATCACCGCCGTCTTCGACGCCGCGCCCGGCCTCGACTACACGACCCCGACGCCGGGCACCGGCGTCTGGCCCGCGCTCGCCCCGACCCTCGGCACCCTCGCCGCGATCTTCGGCGGCAAGGCCCTGTTGGCGTGGCTGAACACCCTGCTGGCCCACCGCGCGGCCGCAGCGGTCAAGTCGCGCCTGCGCCGGGACGTCATGGCCGCCCGGCTCGCCTCGCCCCTGGATGACCGCACGTCCGCGGCCGGCCTGGTCAACCTCGTCACCCAGGGCCTCGACGCCCTCGACGGCTTCTACTCCAAGTACCTGCCCCAACTCCTGCTCGCCGTCACCGTGCCGGTCATCGTCGGCGTCGCGATCCTGACGGCCGACGTCACCTCGGCGATCATCGTCGCGCTCACCCTGCCCCTGATCCCCCTCTTCATGACCCTCGTCGGCTGGACCACCGAGGCCCGCACCGCCCGCCGCTGGCGCACCCAGCAACGCCTCGCCCGCCACTTCGCCGACCTCGTCGCGGGGTTGCCCACGCTCCAGGTCTTCGGACGGGCGAAGGCACAGGCGAAGGGACTGGAGAAGTCCGAGGAGGCCAACCGCTCCGAAACCATGGGGACCCTCCGGATCTCCTTCCTGTCCGCGTTCGTCCTGGAGTTGCTGGCCACCCTCTCCGTCGCCGTCATCGCCGTCACCGTCGGGTTCCGCGTCGTCGCCCATGATCTCGACCTCGCCACCGCCCTGTTCGTGCTGATCCTCGCCCCCGAGGCGTTCCTGCCCGTCCGGCAGGTGGGCGTCCACTACCACGACGCCGCGGACGGGATGGCGGCGGCGCAACAAGCTTTCGAGGTGATCGAGTCTGCTCCCCCGAGCTGGGTGGGGCCGGACGGTGGTGCCGCCGGCGCTGTCGCTTCTCGGACGCATGGGGTCCCCCTCGTTCGGGTGGTGGGGGTCGGGCACACCTATCCGGCGGCTGTCTCGGCTGCCGTGTCCGACGTGTCGTTCGAGGTGTTTCCCGGCGAGGTCGTCGTGCTCACCGGGCCGTCCGGGGGCGGCAAGACGACCGTGTTGAACGCCCTCATCGGGTTCCTCTCCCCCACCGTCGGCAGCATCCAGACCCCCGGACGCCGCCGCATCGCCCACGTCGGACAGAACCCCGGCATGCTCGCCGGCACCGTCGCGGACAACGTCCGCCTCGGCGACCCGGACGCCGGGGACGCGGCCATCGCGCACGCACTCGCCCGCGCCGGCGCCCCGGACATGGACCCGCACCGTCCGGTCGGTGACGACGGCGAAGGGCTCTCCGCCGGCGAACGGCGCCGCGTCGCCACCGCCCGCGCGCTCGTGCGCATCGACGCCGGGGCCGAGCTCATGCTGCTGGACGAACCCACCGCCGGGCTCGACGCGGCCGCCGAGGAGGCCCTCCTGCACAGCATCCGGGCCACGGGGGTCGCCGCGATCGTCGTCTCCCACCGCCCGGCCGTCCTCGCCGAGGCCGACCGCGTCGTCGTGATCGGGGGTGCCGCGTGACCGGCTTCCTCGTCCGGCTGCTCCGGTCCACGCCCGCCGGCGCGGCACGGGTCTCGCTGGCCGTCCTGCTCGCGGCCCTGGCGTCCCTCTCGTCGGTCGCCCTGATGGGCGTCTCCGGCTGGCTGTTGTCCCGCGCCGCCGAGCACCCACCCGTCATGTACCTGACCGCGGCCGCGGTCCTGGTCCGCGCGTTCGGCATCTCGCGGGGTGTGTTCCGCTACCTGGAACGCCTCGTCGGTCACGACGTGGGCCTGCGCCTGCAGTCGGCTTTGCGCCTCGACACGTACCGGACCCTCTCTCGCACCACCCTGCTCGGACGCCGTCGCGGCGACCTGCTGACCCGCATCGTCGCCGACGTGGACGCGGTCCTGGACCTGGTCGTCCGGGTGTTCCTGCCGTTCGCCTCGGGGGTCTTCGTCATCCTCGCCACCACGGTCGTCGTCGGCGTCTTCTCGTGGCCCGCCGCGATCGCCCTGCTCCTGACCGCCCTGCTCGCCGGGGCCGTGGCCCCGTGGCTGGCCGCCCGCCTGTCGGCGCGCGCCGACGCCGCGGCCGTCCCCGCGCGGGGCGAACTCGCCGGCATCGTCCACGAGATCGCCCGGACCGCCCCCGACCTCGTCGCCCACGACGCGGACGCCGCGGCCCTCGAGCGCCTCGCCGAGGCCGACGCCACGTTGGCGTCCCTCGACGCCCGGGCCGCATGGACGCGAGGCCTGGCCACGGCTGTCCAGACGCTCGCCGCCGGCGCGGCCGTCCTGGCCAGCCTCTGGTTCGGGGCGGACGCCGTGCGCGCCGGCACGCTCGACCACACGATGCTGGCCGTGCTGACGCTGGTGCCGCTCGCCCTGCACGAGGTGTTCAACGACTTCACCAAGGCGGCCCAGACCTGGACCCGGGCCCGCGTGGCCCTCGCCCGGGTCCGCGAGGTGATGGCCCAGCCGCCCGTGGGAGTCGGCGACCTGCCCGCATCCGAGCCCGTGGAGGTGCCGCGCCTCGCGGTCAAGAATCTGGCCATCGGCTGGCCGGGCGGGGCCACGCTGGCGTCCGGAATGCACCTGAGTGTCGGACCCGGCGAACGGGTGGCGCTGGTCGGGCCGTCCGGCGCGGGCAAGACCACGCTGGCCGCGACCGTGCTGGGGCTGATCCCCCCGGTGGCGGGACGCGTGGAGGTGGACGGCAGGCTCGGCTACCTCTCCCAGGACACCCACGTCTTCTCCACCACGGTCGCGGAGAACGTCCGCATCGGCAGGCGCGACGCGACCGACGCCGACATCACGGCCGCGCTCGCACGCGCCCGCCTGGACATCGATCCCCAACGCCACGTCGGGGAACTGGGAACGGCGCTCTCGGGTGGCGAACAGCGCCGCCTGGCACTCTCGCGTCTGCTGGTGGGCGATGCGCAGGTCCTCATCCTCGACGAGCCCACCGAGCACCTCGACCCCGAGACGGCCACCGCGCTGCTGGACGACGTGTGGGCCCAAGCGGCCGACAAGCCCTTGCTGGTGATCACCCACGACCCCGACGTCATGGCTCGCTGCGACCGCGTGGTGCGGCTGGGGGCCCCGAGCTGAGTCCGCCCGTTCGTTGCGCCATCTGGACCACATGACCCCAACGGTCGCTTTTCCTCAATGGCTGCGACAAGGGTGATGAATTCTGCCTGACCGGCGGGGTGAACCACATGTGGTCCAGATGGCGCTACGTCGTCGGTGAGTCTCGACCTGGCCGAGTTCAGGGCCGGGCAAGGGGTGGGCCCGAGGTGTCGAGAGCGCCCGCCCACCTACGCTGAACGGATGAAGAAGCCCTTGTCCCAGCAGGATCGTCCCGGCGCGGCGGCCCGACCCGACATCAGCCTGAGTCGCTCGCTGGCCAGGTTCAGCGACGACCTGGTGAAGATCCCGGGGACGGACATCGGCATCGGCGCGGACGCCCTGGTGGGGCTGCTCCCCGGCGTGGGCGACCTGATCGGCACGGGCCTGTCCAGCGCGATCATGGTGGACGCGGTGCGCCAACGGGTCCCGATCCCCACCCTGGTGCACATGGGCGTCAACCTGCTGGCCGACACGGGGCTCGGGTTCGTCCCCGTGGTCGGCGATGCGGCGGACGTCCTGCACCGTGCCAACCGCAAGAACTACCGGCTGCTCGAGAAGGCCGTCGCCGAGGGGCGCCACGTCGACGTCGACGTGCGGGGCTATCTCGGGTTGGCCGTCGCGACGGTGGTCGGTTTCGTCGTGGTGTCGCTGGTCCTGGTCGGCCTGCTGATCTGGGGACTCGTCGCCGGCGTGGGGACGCTCATCGGCTGACTCTCCCAACCGAACGCCAACAGGGGCGGACGCCGTCGGCGTCCGCCCCTGTCGGGTGGGTCAGAACCTGCCCTGCCCTCAGAACCTGCCCTGCTCGATGAGCGCGGTGCGCTCGGCCTGGAGTTCGACGTCCTTCGGGTAGGTCTTGTAGAAGACGAACCAGTAGACCGCGTTGACGAGGTACGGGATCGCCACCAGCAGCAGGATGGTGTACGGCAGGCTGCCGATCGCCTTGGCCACGTTGCCCAGCACCAGGCTGTAGACCACGTTGATGCCGCCCTGGATGAGCGAGAAAAGCAGCGCGAACGAGGTGGCGGCCAGCTGGCGCGGCACCACGGACGAGACCATCGGGAGCACGCAGCCGGAGAAGCCGATCGAGAAGACCAGGCCCATGAGGAACACGAGCGCGTAGTAGACGAGGCTCGGGTCCTGCTTGACCTCTTGGCCGTTGCCGGCCTCGATGCCCGGCGTCCACACCTTGTAGAAGTACATCGTGATCGCGATGATCGCGGCGAACAGCACGCAGTACAGCTGGAACAGCATGATGCGACCCTTGTGGCCGAACTTCCGCACGAAGGCGTCAGCGAGGAAGCCACCCAGCAGGGCGGAGATCGTGGCCCCGACGGAGAAGGCGGTGTAGAGGTAGGAGCCGTTCTTGACGCCGAAGCCCATGTCGCGGGCCCACACCTGGCCCATGAAGCCGAAGAGCACCAGCGAGGTGACCAGCAGCAGCATGGGAGCGATCAGGGCGACGGTCGGGATCTTGAAGAGCTTCGCCGCGTCCGACATCTTGAACATGCCGGCCTCGGACTTGAGCTCGGCGGCGTCCTCCGCGGCGACCTTCTTCGGCTCGTGGACGAAGATCAGGATCAGGACGCCGGAGACGACCGACAGGATGCCCAGCGCGATGAACGCGTAACGCCAACCGTTGGGGTCACCACCGAACTGGCCGAGCGCCGGGGTCATGATGAAGCCCAGCGCGGACGAGGTCGCGCGGACCGTGCCGAAGGCCCTGCCCCGCTCGGAGCGCTTGTACAGGGAGCCGAGCAGGCCGTTGAGGATCGGCTCGGACGCCACGGTGCCGACCAGCGAGACCGCGTACAGGACCAGCAGCATCGTCCAGGACTGGGCGAACGAGGCGCCGATCGTCCACAGGCCCCAGAGGCCGGTCACGACGAAGAGGATGAGCTTGCGGCCGAAGCGGTCGGCCGCCATGGCCCACACGGGGCCGAAGATCATGCGGGCGGCGTTGCCCAGGGCGTTCAGCAGGCCAAGTTCGGCGTCGGACAGGCCGAACGCGTTCATGATCTGCGGGAAGAACGTCTTGGAGACGCCACCTTCGGAGTTGTCGATGGACTGGGAGACACCCAGCGCGATGGTGCCACCGAGGCGTCCCTTCGGCGGCACGAAGTCGCGCTCGTCGTCGTTCTCGTTGCCGTCGACGACGCTGACGCCCACCGGGGTCACGGCAGCCATGTCATCGGACCCGGGCACTTGGGTCGAACCGCCCATCGGATCCCCTTGGGGACGGTAGTTGCTGTCAGACATTGGGCCTGAACCTTTCTTCCACGAAACTTGGCCTTCACCGAGCCGTCCGCTGCTGCTGCTGTGCAAGCGTCTCGCGTAAGGGACAACTACGCTCGGTAGCTGAAGTATCACCCCCAGTGAATCCGCACGTCGCGCACGGCGGACAAGTTGCCGTCGGTTGGCAAACCCTCCCGCACCCCCAGGCCCGTGCGTGAGGCATGAGCGAGGCGCCATTCGTGCAACATGTGGCCACCGATTCCCACCTACGATGGGCCCATGCTCGTTGCCTTCTCCGTGTCCCCGATGGGCGGCCCGACCGGCGAGTCCGTCGCCGAGGCCGTGGCCGCGGCCGTCCGCATCGTCCGCGCATCCGGTCTGCCGAACCGCACGGACGCCATGTTCACCACGATCGAGGGCACGTGGGAGGAGTGCTTCGACGTCATCCGCCGTGCCTCCGAAGCCGTGGGCGCGTTCGGGCCCCGCGTCAGCCTCGTCCTCAAGGCCGACATCCGGCCCGGCCACACCGGCGAACTCGACGGCAAGGTCGCGCGCCTGGAGAGCCACCTGTGACGCAGTCCCACGCGGACGTCCGCGCGGTCGGGCACGACGACGTCGAGGACGTCGTCCGCGCCCACATCGCGCTCCAACTCGTCACCTACGCCCACGTGGCGGACGGCGGGCATGCCGCCGTCCTGTGGAGTTCCTTCGAGAGGCGGTGCGCATCCCTGCACGACGAGGTGGACGCCGCGGCCGCCGCCCGGGCGTCCGGCCGGGAACCGGAGGGGGCCCACTGGGTGGCGCGGACCGAGCGCGGCGCTGTGGCCGGGCTGTCGGCCGGTTTCCGGGGTGTCGCCGAGTGGGAGCTCGACCTGTTCGGCGATGACTGGCGCCCGTCCGGCGTGGAGTGGTGCCTGGACACGTTGTACGTGATGCCCCACCTGCGCGGGGCCCGCCTCGGCCAGCGCCTGATGGAGGCCGCGGTACCCCCGGGACGTCCGGCGTACCTGTGGGTGATCGCCGACAACATCTCGGCCATCCGCTTCTACGGGCGCCACGGCTTCGCCGCCGACGGCCTGAGCGGACGATCCGGGCCCGGGTGGGGCGACCTGGCCATGCTCCGCATGGTGCGACGGGCCTCCTGAGGGGGCCCTCGGCGCGGGAGTCGCAAACCATGTCCTGTCGGCAGTGGTCTACTACAGGGAGTAGTGTTGAGCTGACGCTCGCGACTCGAAGGATCAGACAATGGAGCAGCCCGTACCCCGCAGCAACCTGACGCACCTGCCCGACCTCGGTGCCTCCACTGGGCGGGTGGGGCCGACTCGGGTCCGGATGCCGATCTACGTGGACCTCCTGCCGCCGTGCAACAACGCCTGCCCGGCGGGGGAGAACATCCAGGAGTGGCTGCGGCTGGTCAAGGCCAAGGACGACCAGGGCGCCTGGCGCGAGCTCACCCGGAACAACCCGTTCCCCGCGATCCACGGGCGCGTCTGCTACCACCCGTGCGAGACCGCCTGCAATCGCATCGAGCTGGACGGCGCCGTCAGCATCCACTCCGTCGAGCGATACCTGGGCGACCTCGCCATCGAGAACAAGTGGCAGTTCGCCGGTCCCGCCCAGCGCTCCGGACGCCGCGTCCTCGTCATCGGCTCGGGCCCCTCCGGCCTCAGCGCGGCGTACCACCTCGCGATGCTCGGCCACGAGATCGAGGTGCACGACTCCTCCGACCTGCCCGGCGGCATGATGCGCTACGGCATCCCGGAGTACCGGCTCCCCCGCGACGTCCTGGACGCCGAGGTCGACCGGATCCGCGCGCTCGGCGTGCGCTTCGTCCAGAACCACACCGTCACCGACCTGCTGGCCGAGCAGGTCCAGGGCAACTTCGACGCCGTGTTCGTCGCCATCGGCGCCCACATCTCCAAGCGGGTCGACATCCCGACCATGGACGCCGGGCGCATCGTGGACGCCGTCAGCTTCCTGCGCGACGTCGCGTCCGGCGAGCGTCCCGTCATCGGTCGCCGCGTGGCCGTCTACGGCGGCGGCAACACCGCGATGGACGCCGCCCGCACCGCCCAGCGCCTGGGCGCGGAGGAGTCGATCATCGTCTACCGGCGCACGCAGGCGCAGATGCCCGCGCACGCCGAGGAGCAGGCCGAGGCCTCCCGCGAGGGCGTGAAGATGAACTGGCTGCGCACCATCAACCAGGTCGGCGAGGGCGACGTGCGCGTCGAGATCATGGAACTCGACGAGAACGGCAAGGCGCGTGGCACCGGACGGTACGAGACCCTCGAGGCCGACACCGTGATCCTGGCCCTCGGCCAGGAGGCGGACTCCGCGTTCCTCAAGCAGATCCCCGGGCTGCGTTTCGACGACGACGTCGTCCGGGTCGACCCCCAGACGCTCATGACCGACGTCCCCGGCATCTTCGCCGGCGGCGATGCCGTCCCCTCCGAGCGCACCGTGACGGTCGGCGTCGGCCACGGCAAGAGGGCCGCCCGGGTCATCGACCGCTGGCTGGCGAGCCGTCCGCCCGTGGACAACCCCAAGCACGCGCTGGCCACCTTCGACAAGCTCAACCCGTGGTACTGGGGCGACGACCGCGCCATGACCCAGCCCGAACTCGACGTCGCGCAGCGCCTGAACTTCGACGAGATCGTCGGCGGGCTGACCGCCGAGCAGGCACGCACGGAGGCGTGGCGCTGCCTGTCCTGCGGCAACTGCATCGAGTGCGACGGCTGCGTCGGGGCCTGCCCCGAGGACGCGGTCATCAAGCTCGGCAAGGGCCTGCGGTACCGCTACGACTACACCAAGTGCACGGGCTGCGGCAGCTGCTACGAGCAGTGCCCGGTCCACGCCATCGAGATGATCCCCGAGCGCTGAGCTCCCGTCGACACGAGGAAACGAGACACCATGACGAAAACCATCATCGACGGCAACGAAGCCGCGGCATCGGTCGCGTACCGACTCAACGAACTGTGCTCCATCTACCCGATCACCCCGTCCTCGACCATGGCCGAGCTGGCGGACGAGTGGTCCGCCAAGGGGATGAAGAACGCGTTCGGCGTCCGGCCGACCGTGATCGAGATGCAGTCCGAGGGCGGCGCCGCGGGCGCACTGCACGGCGCCCTCCAGGGGGGTGCGATGAGCACGACGTTCACGGCCAGCCAGGGCCTGCTGCTCATGATCCCGAACATGTACAAGATCGCCGGCGAGCTGACCTCGACGGTGTTCCACGTGGCGGCCCGCTCGCTCGCGGCCCAGGGGCTCAGCATCTTCGGCGACCACCAGGACGTCATGGCCGTCCGCCAGACCGGCTTCGCGCTGCTGGGGTCGGCGTCCGTGCAGGAGGCCCACGACATGGCCGCCGTCGCGCAACTCTCCACGCTGCGCAGCCGGGTGCCGTTCATCCACTTCTTCGACGGCTTCCGCACCAGCCACGAGCTCAACACCCTCGACATGCTGAGCGACGACGACCTGCGCGCCTACGTCCCCGAGGAGCTCATCCTCGAGCACCGGGGCCGGGCCCTCAGCCCCGAGCACCCCTACATCCGTGGCACCGCCCAGAACCCGGACACCTACTTCCAGTCCCGCGAGACGGTCAACCCGTTCTATGAGAGGGTGCCGGGCATCGTCCAGCTGGCCATGGACGAGTTCGCCGGACTGACCGGCCGCGCCTACCACCTGGTCGAGTACCACGGCGCCCCGGACGCCGAGCGGATCCTCGTCATCATGGGGTCGGCCGCCCAGACGGCCATCCAGGCCGTCGACCACCTGACCGGGCGCGGCCAGAAGGTCGGTGTCGTGCAGGTGCGCCTCTACCGGCCGTTCCCGATGGAGCAGGTCCTCGCGGCCATCCCCGCCTCCGTCACCCGGATCGCCGTCATGGACCGCACCAAGGAGCCCGGCGCCGGCGGCGAGCCCCTGTTCCTCGACGTGACCAGCGCGTTGGCCGAGGCCGTGGCGTCCGGACGCCGTGCGTCGCTGCCGCGCGTCATCGGCGGCCGGTACGGACTGTCCAGCAAGGAGTTCACGCCCGGCATGGTCGTGGGCGTGTTCGACGAGCTGTCGAAGCCGAGCCCCCGCCCGCGCTTCACGGTCGGCATCAACGACGACGTGTCGCTGACGAGCATCGACTACCCCGTCGACCTCGACGTGGAATCCCCCGAGACATTGCGCGCCGTGTTCTACGGCATCGGGTCCGACGGCACCGTCGGCGCGAACAAGAACACCATCAAGATCCTCGGCGGCAACGAAGGCACGTACGCGCAGGGCTACTTCGTCTACGACTCGAAGAAGTCGGGCTCGCGCACCGTCTCGCACCTGCGCTTCGGCCCCCGGCCGATCACGGCGCCGTACCTGGTGAACGCCTCGGGCTTCATCGGCATCCACCACTGGTCGATCCTCGTGCGCGTGGACGTCCTGCGGTACGCCCGCCGGGGCACCGTCGTGCTGGTGAACGCGCCGTACCCGCCGGACGAACTCTTCGGGCGCCTCCCCCGCCCCATGCAGGAGCGGCTCATCGAGCTCGGGTGCCAGCTGTGGACGATCGACGCCAACGCCGTCGCCCGCGCGGCCGGCATGGGCAACCGCACCAACACGGTCCTCCAGACGTGCTTCTTCGCCATCTCCAACGTGCTGCCGCGCGAGCAGGCGATCGAGGAGGTCAAGAAGTCGATCCGCAAGACGTACGGACGCCGGGGCGCCGACGTCGTGGCCAAGAACGAGGCGGCGGTGGACGCCGCGGTCGCGCACCTGCACCGCGTCGACGTACCGGACGCCCCGACGTCGGACGTGGCGCGCCTCAAGCCGGTGCCCGACCACGCCCCGAGCTTCGTCCGCGACGTCACCGCCCGCATGCTGCTGGACGAGGGCGACGCCCTGCCCGTCTCGGCGCTCCCGGTCGACGGCACCTACCCCTCGGGCACCACCAAGTTCGAGAAGCGGAACATCTCCGACATCATCGCCGTCTGGGACGAGGCGGCCTGCATCCAGTGCGGCAACTGCGCCTTCGTGTGCCCGCACGCCGTGCTGCGCGCCAAGTACTACCCGGACACCGCCCTCGCGGGTGCGCCCGACTCCTTCCAGTCGGCCGACCTGAACGCGGCCGGCCTGCCCGGCGCGAAGTACACCCTGCAGGTGTACGCCGAGGACTGCACCGGCTGCGGCCTGTGCGTCCAGGCCTGCCCGGTCAAGGTGACGGACGGCGGCGGACGCAAGGCGATCAACCTGGCGCCGGTGCTGGAGCGCACCAAGGAGAAGGAGAACGTCAGGTTCTTCGAGACCATCGCCGTCAACCTCCGCAGCCGCGTCGACTTCGGCACAGTTCGGGGCGTCCAGTTCCTCGAGCCGCTGTTCGAGTTCTCGGGGGCCTGCACGGGGTGCGGCGAGACGCCGTACCTCAAGCTGCTCAGCCAGTTGTTCGGCGGTCGCGCCTCGATCGCCAACGCCACCGGCTGCTCGTCCATCTACGGCGGCAACCTGCCCACGACGCCCTGGTCGCGGAACAAGTATGGGCGTGGTCCCGCGTGGTCGAACTCGCTCTTCGAGGACAACGCCGAATTCGGCCTCGGCCTGCGCCTGGCCGCCGACCTGCAGACGCAACTGGCGCGCCGGCGACTGGAGGAGATGCGCTCGGTCATCGACGACGACGGTCTCGTCGACGGGATCCTCGACAACGACCAGCTGTACGAGTCCGACCTGTCGGCCCAGTTCCGGGCAGTCGAGGAGCTCAAGCACGCGCTGGAGGGCATGGAGGGCCCCCAGGCGGCCGATCTGCGCTCCGTCGCCGACCACCTGATGCGCCGCTCGGTCTGGATCGTCGGCGGCGACGGCTGGGCGTACGACATCGGCTCGGGCGGTCTCGACCACGTGCTCGCGTCCGGCCGCAACGTCAACGTGCTGGTGCTCGACACCGAGGTGTACTCCAACACCGGCGGCCAGGCGTCCAAGGCGACGCCGATGGGCGCGGTGGCGAAGTTCGCCTCCGGCGGCAAGGAGACCATCAGCAAAGACCTCGCCATGCAGGCCATCGCCTACGGCAACGTGTACGTCGCCCGCGTCGCGATGGGCGCCGACCCGCAGCAGACGCTGAAGGCGTTCCGCGAGGCGGAGGCGTACGACGGCCCGTCGCTGATCCTCGCCTACAGCCACTGCATCGCCCACGGCATCGACATGCAGAAGGGCCTGGACCAGCAGTACCTGGCGGTCAACTCCGGCCACTGGCCGCTCATGCGGTTCAACCCGGTGCTGCGCCTGCAGGGCAAGAACCCGTTCCTGTTGGACTCCCCACGCCCGCGGTTCCCGCTGCGCAAATACCACGAGAACGAGTTGCGGTTCCGCATGCTGGCCTCGTCCGATCCCGAGACCGCCGAGCACATGCTGGAGACCGGCCAGCAGCAGGTCGACCGCCGCTGGCGGGACTACGAGCAGATGTCGACCAGGACCGCGGCGGAGTTCGCGGCCGACGCCAAGGAGTGAACGTCATGGACCTCACCACCCAGTACCTGGGCCTGGAGCTCGCCCACCCGGTCGTCGCCTCGGCCGGGCCACTGTCCCAGACGGTCTCCGGCGTCGAGGGCCTGGCCGAGGGCGGGGCGGCGGCGATCGTGCTGCACTCCCTGTTCGAGGAGCAGCTCCGCGCGGAGACGGCCCGGGACGAGCAGCTGATCGAGTCGCAGTCCAACGCGTTCGCCGAGGCGCTGGACTACTTCCCGACCACGCCGGTCACCGCGCGGTCGGCGGCCTACTCCTACCTGTCGCTGCTCGAGCGGTCGGTCAAGGCGGTGGACGTCCCGGTCATCGCCTCGCTGAACGGTGCCGACCTCGGCGGCTGGGTCGGGTTCGCCCGTGAGCTGGAGGACGCCGGCGCGGCCGCCATCGAGCTCAACATCTACCTGGTGCCCGGCGACGTGAAGACGTCGGGGGAGGTCGTGGTCCAGCGACACCGCGAGATCGTGACCGCCGTGACCGAGGCCGTGTCGATCCCGGTGGCGGTGAAGCTGTCGCCCTACTTCAGCTCGGTGGGCCACGTGGCGCTCCAGTTGGTGGACGCCGGGGCGTCCGGCCTCGTGCTGTTCAACCGCTTCCTGAACCCGGACGTCGACGTCGAGACGATCAACACCGACGCCGACCTCGAGCTGTCGACCCCGCAGGAGGGACGCGTCCCGCGGACGTGGATCGCGTCCCTGCGCAACCACACCCGGGCCTCCCTGGCCGGGACGTCCGGCGTCGATTCCCCGGACGACGTGGTGAAGTACTTGCTGGCCGGGGCCGACGTCGTGATGACCACGGCGGCGCTGATCCGACGCGGGCGCGGTTACAGCCGCGAACTCGTGGGTGGCCTGCAGTCGTGGATGGTCCGCAAGGGGTTCGACTCCCTCGACCAGGTGCGGGGCCGGCTGGCCGTCCCCACCGTGTGGGACGGTGAGGCCGTGCGCCGCGGCGGGTACGTGGCGGCCATCCAGAACGCGAAGGCGCGCTACGGGTCCCTGTGAGCCCACGGACCCGGCCAGATGGCGCCGGGTCCGCCCGTTCACCTTTGGGTGCGCCCCGATGGCTCGGGACCGCCGGGTGTCCTAGAGTGACCCTGACATGGACGAGACGCCGATCGCCGACCAGGACGCACCGCTTGCCGTGGAGCGACCCACCACCGAAGGTGCGCGTCCGTTGCGCGTCGCCCTCTTCACCGACATGTACGGCCCCGGGCACTCGGGGCTGCTCTACGCCGTGCAGTTCCTCGAGGGCGAGCTGCTGAAGGCGGGCTGCGAGGTGCAGGTCGTGGCGCCCGCGTGCGACGGACCCAACCCGCACCGCGACACACCGGGACGCACGGAGATGCGGCTGAAGTCGATCCGGATCCCCGGTATGCCGATGGCCGTGGCGGACGGCCGCGGTTTCGAAGCGGCGTTGGAGGCCTTCGCCGCCGACCCGCCCGACGTCCTGCACGTGCACGGGCTCGGCGCGGTCGGCATGCTCGGTGTCTGGGCGGCCGACCGGATCGAGCGTCCGCTCCTGGTCACGTGGCACACCGACTTCGAGGCGTACGCCGACCACTATGCGGTGCTCACCCCGTTCCTCGACGCGTACTACCGCCTGGTCAAGGTGTCGGCCCAGGGCATGAAGCGCCCCACCCTGCGAGACATGCGCCGCTGGATGAGCGTGAAGTTCTGGAAGCGCGGGATGTCCCGCCGCAACCTGTTGAACGCCGCGCGCGACATGCTGCAGGCGGCGGACCTCGTCACCACGCCGTCCGACAAGACCGCCACCCGTGTCCGCGAGCTGGCGCCCGCATCCCGCATCCGCGTCGTCCCCAACGGGGCGGACGCGCTGCCCGAGGGCGAGCCGCTGCCCCCGGCGTCCGGACCGCGCATCCTGTACGTCGGCCGCATCGCCGCGGAGAAGAACATCACCCTCCTCCTCGAGGCGTTCGAGTGGGTGCGCGAGGAGATCCCCGAGGCCGAGCTGATGATCGTCGGCGACTGGCACGCCGCGCCGGTGCTCGAGCCTCGGCTGCGGCGGGCCCGCGCCCGTGGCGGCGTGACCCTCGTCGGCCAGGTCCCGCGCGAGCAGCTGGGGCCCTACTACGCCTCGGCCGACGTGTTCGCGTTCCCGTCCCTGACCGACACCCAGGCGCTCGTCCTGCACGAGGCCGCCCACGCCGGGCTCCCCATCGTATCGGTCGACCACGAGCTCCGGTTGGTGCTGGACGAGGACGTCAATGGTGCGATCGCCAGACCCACCCCCGAGTCGCTGGCACGCCAGATCGTGATGATGCTGCACCGGCTGGCCGACCCCGAGTTCAGGGCCAAGGCCCAGGCCCGCTCCCGCGAGATGGCGAGTTGGTGGACGATCGCGAACCAGTCGACGGCGATCCTCGACCTGTACCGCGCCTTGGCCGCGGGTGAGACCGTCCCCGAGTCGATGAAGGCCATCCCGCCCTCCCATGACTGAGGACGCCTGCCCCTGCGGCACCGGCAAGCCCTATCCCGCCTGCTGCGGGGCGATCCACGACGGACGCCGCGTGGCGGCCACCGCCGTCCAGCTGATGCGGTCGCGGTACTCGGCCTTCGCCCTCGGGCTCGAGGACTACCTGCTCGCGTCGTGGCACCCGTCGACCCGACCCGCCACGATCGACCCCGATCCGTCGATCACCTGGACGGGTCTGACCATCGAGGCCACCGACAAGGGCTCGGCGTGGGAGGACGACGGCACGGTCCGCTTCGCCGCCTCATGGGAGTCGGGGCGCCGCCGCGGCGTCCTGCGCGAGACATCCCGCTTCGCCCTGCTGGACGGGCAATGGGTGTACGTCAACGGCACGCTCCACCACGCCGGCTGACCGCACGCTGGGAGCTCAAACGAGAGCTCGGGCTGAGAGTTCAGGCCGGGGTGGCGGCGTCCGCCGGGCCGCCCGGACCGCCGAGTCGCACCGACATGGTCGCGGCGGCGTCCAGGACAATGCGGGCCCAGTGGTCGACGGGGTGTTGGTCCCTCCGCGCGAGGGGGACGGAGACCGACACCGCCGCGACCGAACGGCCGGCCCCGTCGAGGACCGGGGCGGCGGCGCAGGCGACACCTGGCCCGGATTCCTCACGCTCCAGCGCGTAGCCGCGCTCGCGCGTGGCGGCCAACTCGGCGCGCAGCGCGTCCTTGTCGGTGATGGTGTGCTCGGTCAGGGCCGGCAACCTGGTCAGCCTGATGAACCCGACCATCTTCGCGCTCGCGACCATCCTCGGCTTCGGCGCCATCTGGTCGGTGTACGGCGCGCTCATGGGCACGTTCCTCGCCGAGTCGTTCACGGCGGACGTCCGCTACACGGGCATCTCGCTGGGCTACCAGGTGGGTGCCGCGATCGCCGGCGGCCCGGCACCGCTTCTCGCCACGGCGCTCGTGGGCAAGACGAACAACTACCCCGCGATCGGCATCTTCGTCGGCATCTGCGCGGTCATCTCGTTCGTGTCGGTGTGGTTCACCCGCGACCGCTCGGGCCAGGTCCTGGATCGCGTCTGAGCACCCTCGGTCTCCGACCGCAGCTCCCCTGCCCTCCTCGAGGGCGGGGGAGCTTGTCGTTGGGGGTTTGTTGGCGCCTTCGTCCCCGGCACGACACCTACCCGTCACCCGCAGGCTGGACGCTGGCCACGTCCTTCCAGAAAGGGGAACTCCATGCGGATCGCCCGCCTTGCCGCCACCACCGTCGCCGCGGCCACCCTGATCGCCACCCCCCTGACCGCGCTGGCCGTCCCGGCGTCCGCGCCCGGTCAGGCCAAGCCCGGCCACTACTCGTTCGCCGTGATCGGCGACGTGCCGTACGGCGCAGCGCAGATCGAGAAGTTCCCGGCCTGGGTGCAGGAGATCAACGAGGCGGACGTCGAACTGACCGTCCACGTGGGCGACATCAAGAACGGCTCGAGCCGCTGCGACACCTCCTACTTCGCGAACATCCGCGCCACCGTGGACACCTTCGAGCAGCCGTTCATCTACACCCCCGGCGACAACGAGTGGACCGACTGCCACCGCACCAACAACGGGTCCTACAACCCCTTGGAGCGCCTCGAAACCCTCCGCGAGGTGTTCTACCCGACCCCGGGGATGACGCTGGGCGAGAAGCCCATGAAGGTGGAGTCGCAGGCCGCGATCGGGCTGCCGGAGAACGTCACGTGGCGCAAGCAGAACGTCACCTTCACCGCCGTCCACGTCGTCGGCAGCAACAACTCGCTGGCGCCCTGGACTGGTCTCGGCAACACGGCCGCGACCGAGGAGCAGGTCACCGAGGAGGCCCACCGCATGGACGCCTCGATCGCCCAGGTGAGGCAGGCCTTCGCGGACGCCGCGCAGCGCAACGACCGCGCTGTCGCGATCTTCCTGCAGGCCGACATGTTCGACCCCACCTGGAACCCCACCCCGGCCGGCTCCTCGGCGTTCGCCGAGCTCGTCCAGGTGCTCGTCGAGGAGTCGAACGCGTTCGACGGTGAGACCTACCTCTTCGACGGCGACAGCCACGTCTACAACGTCGACCAGCCGCTCGCGGCCGGCTCGAAGTGGCTGGCCCACTATGGGGTCACCGGCACGTCCGACCTCACCCGCATCACCGTGGACGGCTCGAGCAACAACGTCGACTGGCTCAAGGTCACGATCAACCGGCCGGGTGCCGCGGATGTCCTGTCCTGGGAGCAGGTCGAGTACCAGGCCTGAGGCTCGTCGCGCGTTGCTCCGCGGGGCGCGCGCGGACACGGCAGAGCCGGCACCTGATGGAGTGAACTTGCGACCCGACTGCGGGTCACAGGTCCACCCTCTCGGGTGCCGGCTCGGTGTGTGTCAGGCCGACTCGGTCTTGAACCGCCGCAGGAGCAGCGAGTTCGCCACCACGAAGACCGAGCTGAACGCCATGGCGGCGCCGGCGATCATCGGGGTCAGCATGCCCATCGCGGCCAGCGGGATCGCGGCCACGTTGTAGGCGAAGGCCCAGAACAGGTTGGTGCGAATCGTGCGCAGGGTGGCGCGCGACAACCGGATCGCGTCGACGGCCAGCATCAGGTCGCTGCGCATCAGGGTGATGCCGGCGGCCTCCTTGGCGGCGTCCGTGCCGGACCCCATCGCGATGCCCAGGTCGGACGCCGCGAGCGCGGCCGCGTCGTTGACACCGTCCCCCACCATGGCCGTCTGGCCGTGGGTCTGCAGCCCGCGGATCACCTCGACCTTGCCATCCGGACGGACGTTGGCGCGCACCTCGTCGATGCCCACCTGGGCGGCCACCGCACGGGCGGCGCGTTCGTTGTCGCCGGTGAGCAGTACCGGGGTGAGGCCCAGCTCCTTGAACCGGGCGACCGCCCGGGTCGACGTGTCCTTGATCGTGTCGGCCAGCGCGATGACGCCGATCGGCGTGCCCTCGCGGAGGACGACCACCGGGGTCTCGCCGCGGCCCTGGGCCTCGTCGACGACCGTGGTGAGGCCAGCGGGCAGGTCGAACACGGCGTCCGGCCGGCTGACGGCCACGGCGACGCCGTCGACCACGGCACGGACGCCCTCGCCCGGGACGTTCTCGAAGTGGTCGAGTCCGCCCAGCCTGTCGGCCGCGGCGACGATCGCCTTGGCCAGCGGGTGTTCGGACCCGGACTCCGCGGTGCCCGCGAGGCGGAGCAGGTCGGCCTCGTGCACCTCGGAGGCGGCATGGACGCCCACGACGCGGAGGTGGCCCCGCGTGATGGTGCCGGTCTTGTCCAGGGCGATGGAGGTGACCTTGCGGGCGCGCTCCAGCACGTCCGGTCCGGCGATGATGGCGCCCATCCTGGCGCCACGCCCGGTGCCGACGAGCAGGGCCGTCGGGGTGGCCAGCCCCAGCGCGCAGGGGCAGGCGATGATCAGGACCGCCACGGCCGCGGTGGCCGCGAACAGGACCGGCTCGCCCGCCAGCAGCCAGCCGACGAAGGTCAGCACGGCCACGCCGAGGACGAATGGGACGAAGACGCCCGAGATCTTGTCGGCCAGCGCCTGGACGGGAGCCTTGCGGGTCTGGGCCTCCTCGACCATGCGGGCCATGCGGGCCAGTTCGGTGTCCCCGCCGAGCGCGGTGGCGCGGACGACGAGGCGTCCGTTCGCGTTCACGGTCGCGCCGAGCACCTTGTCGCCGGGGACCTTGTCGACCGGGACGGACTCCCCCGTGACCATGGACTCGTCGACGGCGGAGGTGCCGGACACGACCACGCCGTCGGTGGCGATCTTCTCGCCCGGGCGGACGACGAACTCATCGTCCAGCTTCAGGAAGTCGATCGGGACACGCTCCTCCTGTCCGTTCCGGAGTCGGGTCGCCTCGGACGCCCCCATGGTGAGCAGGGCGCGCAGTGCCTCGGAGCTCTGGGACTTGGCTGTGGCCTCGAAGTAGCGTCCGGCGAGGAGGAGCGTGATGATGACGGCGGCGGCCTCGAAGTAGACGGCCGCGCCGTCGCTGCGGCCGATCGTGAACTCGAAGGCGTGCGTGTAGTCCAGGTTGCCCGCGTGAGTGTTGAACAGTGCCCACACCGAGTACCAGAAGGCGGCGGAGGTCCCCATGGAGATGAGCGTGTCCATGGTGGTGGCGCCGTGCCTCAGGTTGACCCACGCGGAGTGGTGGAAGCGGCGTCCGGCCCAGAAGTAGATGGGGATCGTCAGCACGAGCGAAGCCCACGTCCAGCCCGGGAATTGCAGGGCGGGGACCATCGCCATGGCGATGACGGGGACGGTCAGGACCGCGGCGATGATGAGGTCGCGGCGCAGGCCCGTCGCCCGGTCGGGCTCGGGGGCGGTCGGGTCGGGCTCCTTGGCTCCGTACCCGGTGTTCTCCACGACCTTGATCAGGTCGGAGACGGTGACACCGGTGGGGACCAGGACCTTCGCCTTCTCGGTGGCGTAGTTGACGGACGCGATCACGCCGTCGACCTTGTTGAGCTTCTTCTCGATCCTGGCCGCGCAGCTCGCGCAGGTCATGCCGTCGATGTCCAGCTCAAGGGACTCGCGACGGTCGTCGAACACGGGTGTGGACGTGGCCACAGGTTCTTCTCCTCGGTGCGGAGGACCGGCGTGTGGTCGGGGAGACCCCGAGGACGAGCCGGTCCTGGCGGAAGGTGTGCTGTTCAGTTGTGGGTCGTGGGCGTGGTCAGGCGACCGTGTAGTCCCCAGCCTCGGCGACGGCCTCGACGATGCGGTCGAAGTCGACCGGCGCGTCGGAGGCGACCTTCAGGGATCCGGACTCCAGGTCGACCTTGACATCGGTGACACCGGGGATCGCGGAGACCTCCTCGGTGACGGCGGCGACGCAGTGGCCGCAGGTCATGCCGGAGACCGTGTACTCCGCGACGGTCGCGCCGGCGACGGCATCGGCCGGGGCCTCGGCGCCGCCACCGCAGCCACAGCCACCGCAACCACCGCCGGTCGAGGCGACGACGTTGGCGTCCTTGATCGAGAGGTCAACCATGTGTGTTTCTCCTTGTACGTGATGTGTTTCAGCTGCGGACGAGACGCGCGATGGCCTCGGACGCCTCCTGGATCTTCTCTTCGGCGGCGGCGCCACCCTCACGGGCAGCGGCGACCACACAGTGGGCCATGTGGTCCTCGAGGAGTTCGAGAGCGACCGACTGCAGCGCCTTCGTCATCGCGGAGATCTGCGTCAGGATGTCGATGCAGTACTTCTCCTCCTCGACCATGCGCTGCAGACCACGGGCCTGGCCTTCGATGCGGCGCAGACGGCGCTGGTAGTTGTCCTTCGCCGTGATGTAGCCGTGCTGGTGCTCCGCGTCGGTCTCGTCGCCATGGCAACCGCAACCCGGATCCGGCGCCGCTGAGGCGACGGCCTTCAGGTCGATGTCCATCACAGGGGTGATGTGCTCGCTCATTGTTCCTCCTCCCGGTCCAATCATACCCCCCGGGGGTACTGAGCCCAACCCGGAAAGAGGGACCGTCATCACGCCATCGTAACCTGTGGACAACCGGTGCATGGCCGAGTCCATCCACCTCCACCAGAGGAGTTCCGTCCAACGGACTCGCGGCGTCCCACTCGTCAGAATTGGTTTTCCATCCCCAGCCCTGGACCTTCAAACTCCCTAGTCAACCTCAGTTAGCTGCGAGAAGTTCTTCGTTGTCCCCATCCGCGACGGCGTGTCCTGCACAGGCCGGACGCCGTGGTTCCACAGTCGTCCACATCTTGTCCACAGGGCCGTGGTTGGACGCGTTTGTGGGAAGTCGCGAGGAGGTCTAGCGTCCCTAGAACCCCGCCGGCGATGGAATGTCCGCCCCTGCTGCTTGAGTGGGGTGAGTCACGAAAAGGGAGTGGTGCGTCGTGTCGGAGCAACGGGGTGGCCAGTGGTCTGACAACGTCGTCCCCTTCGAGCGCTCGAACACCTACGCCGACCGGACGCCGCCGCAGGACCTGGCCGCGGAGCAGAGCGTGCTCGGCGCGATGCTGCTCAGCAAGGACGCGATCGGTGAGGTCACCGAGGTGCTCAAGGGTCGCGACTTCTACCGTCCGGCGCACGAGTACATCTACGACGCGATCATGGATCTGTACGGCGCCGGCGAGCCCGTCGACGCGATCACCGTCGCCGACAACCTGAGCAAGAAGGGCCAGATCGCCCAGGTCGGCGGGCACATCTACCTCCACGAGCTGCTGAGCTCCGTGTCGGTGACCGCGAACGCCACCTACTACGCCGAGATCGTGCGCGACAAGGCTGTCCTGCGACGGCTCGTGGATGCGTCGATGAAGATCTCGCAGATGGGCTACCAGGCCGAGGGCGACGTCACGAGCATCGTCGACCGCGCGCAGCAGACCATCTACGAGGTGGCCGAGAACCGGACGAAGGAGGACTACCAGCCGCTGTCGGAGCTGGTGGAGCTCACCCTCGACGAGATCGAGGCGCTCACCCAGCACGGGCAGATGGCCGGCGTCCCCACCGGCTTCATCGACCTGGATCACCTCACCAACGGCCTGCACCCGGGCCAGATGATCATCATCGCCGCCCGTCCGGGTATGGGTAAGTCGACCCTGGGGCTGGATTTCGCGCGCGCGGCGTCCATTCGCCACGGCCTGTGCTCGGTCTTCTTCAGCCTGGAGATGACGAAGTCCGAGATCGTGATGCGCCTCATGTCGGCCGAGTCCGGCGTGCCGCTCAGCGCGATCCGCAAGGGCGACATGACCGAGGAGTACTGGCAGCGGATCTCGAACAAGACCGCGCAGGTCTCGCGGGCCCCGCTGTTCATCGACGACTCGCCCAACCTGACGATGATGGAGATCCGGGCGAAGGCACGGCGCCTGAAGCAACGCCACGACCTGAAGCTGATCATCATCGACTACATGCAGCTGATGACATCCGGCAAGAAGGTGGAGTCGCGCCAGTTGGAGGTGTCGGAGTTCTCCCGCCAGATCAAGTTGCTGGCCAAGGAGCTCGAGGTTCCCGTGGTCGCGCTGTCGCAGCTCAACCGTGGTCCGGAGACGCGTCAGGACAAGAAGCCGATGCTGTCCGACCTGCGTGAGTCGGGCTCGCTGGAGCAGGACGCCGACATGGTCATCCTGCTGCACCGGGAGGACGCGTACGACAAGCAGTCCACGCGTGCCGGCGAGGCCGACTTCATCGTCGCCAAGCACCGCAACGGCGCCACCGACACCCTGCCGGTGGCGTTCCAGGGCGCGTTGAGCCGTTTTGTGGACATGCAGCGCTAGTCGAGACGGGTGGCCTGTGCTCACCTACTCGAAGGCGGAGCGGATCTCCTCGATCGCGTCGGTGAGCGAGCCGGCCTCGAGCACCTCCGGCATCGTGAGCAACAGCACATCCTCAAGGCCACGGGCCTGCAGGACGGACTTGAACTCCTCGACGTAGACCCCTTCGGTGGCGGCGAACCGCTGCAGCGGGCAAGCGTTCCAGACCATGCCACCCCACTGTTGGTCCTCGTCGGCCTCGACCGCCGCGCTCCTCAACCCGCACGTCGGACTGCCATCCCGGAACACCACCCCCAGCACGCGGTGGTCGTTGTCGCGGTAGGTCTGGATCTGATCACAGACCTGTTCGGCGATCTGGCGGCAGTGCCGACGGAACATCGGGGTGCCGTACATCTTCTTGACCATGCCCCAGCGCGTCCCCGTCGCGCTCCCCGACCGCGGGACGTCGGGCAACGCCGTGGGCGTGATGGTGGTCCCGTTGCCAGTCGGCGAGCCGGACGCCGGCGTCCGGCTCGCCCGCATCGCGGGCGTCACCCGGGCAGCGAAGGCCGAGGCCCGCGTCCAGGGGACGTACGAACTCACCCGGACGCGCTGGGGGTCGCGCTTGTTCGCGTGGCTGGCTCGCCGCCAGCGCTTCATCGCCGTGTTCGTCACGAACGTCCGCGGCCCGGACCGGCCGCTGTCGGTCGTCGGCGCCCCGTTGGAACACGTGTGGCCCGTGGCGCCGATCCAGGGAAACGTCCGTCTCGGCGTCGCCGCGATGTCCTGTGCGGGACGCTTCGGGGTCGCCGTCCACACTGACAACGTGGCCGTCTCGGCGAGCACGGTGGCGCGCGGAATCAAGGACGAACTCCGGCGCCTGACCACGCCGACCTCGCCCACGCAGGCGTAGCCCGTCAGGTCGGGGGCGCCGCTGCAGGGTAGGACCGGCTCGACCACGAGAGCTCTCGCGGGCCCTGGTCGAGGCGGAACGGCGGGTAGGCGTCCGTCATGAGCAGCGCGTAGGCGACCACCCGGTACTGCCACCGGTTGCACCCCATCACCAGGTTGTAGAGCGGCTGGGGGTAACGGCCGGTGAACAGCAGCACGATCAGGGCGATGAGCACCAGGAGGGGGACGAGCCCGGGCCAACTGAAGTCCCGGACCAACTGGCCGTCGAGGTACTCGCGCCGGTTCGTGAAACCGAAGAGCACCGCGAGGATGAGGTAGTGGGGGATCGCCAGCAGCCACCACTTCACCAGCACGAAGCCCCGCGACAGCACGGCGGGGTAGGCGACGTCGAGGCGGGCGGGGTAGCTCGGCACGTCGTCGAGGGTGAAGGGCGGGTAATCATCCGTCGCCCCCGCGTGGTACAGGTAGTACATGACGCGCCAGCTCCACCGCATGACGCCGAGCAGGTAGTCGAAGGCCGCGCGTGGGTAGCGGCCCGTCGCGAGGATCGCGACGAGGACCCACAGCCAGACGACGACACCACCCAGTCCGAGGGCCAGCAGCACCACGTAGTGCGGCACCGCGAGCAACCACTTCACCAACCAGAGGCCACGGGACGCCGTCGGCGTCTCGGCCCCCTCGAGCACCACCGGGCTCTGCGCACCAGCCCCGGTGAACGGATCGGCCATGACTCCATCATGCGCTTGATCAGGGCACGGCGTGGCTCGCAGCCCTAGGATTGCGAGATCGGATCAACAGGGGGTGAATGCATGCGGGCGCTGCGCTCCCTCGCCCTGACTTCGATGGTCCTCGCCCTGACCGCCTGCGGCCCCGCCGCGGCGGAGGTCGCCCCGGACGTCCGACCGGAACCCGTGGCAAGCGCGTCCCCGACCACGGCAACACCCGCAGACGTTTCGCCGCTCCCGGTGACAACACCCTCGCCGCTCCCGCCACCGCCACCACCTCCTCCGCCACCGCCCTCCGCCGCGCCGCCGGAGCCGACGCGCATCACGTTCGCCACCGTCATCGACGGGGACACCATCGAGACCAGCGAGGGAACGGTCCGCATCATCGGCATCGACACCCCCGAGCGGGGTGAGTGCGGCCACGACGAGGCCTCGATGGCGATCGGACGCCTCCTGTCCCCCGGTGATCCCGTGACGCTGGAGCTGCCGCCGGGTCAGAACGACATCGATCGGTACGGCCGGCTCGTCCGCTACGTCACGACCGCCGGGGGTGAGGACCTGGGCATGGTGCAGCTCAAGGCCGGCAACGCCGTCGCGCGGTTCGACTCGACGGACGGCTACCCCCACCATCCACGACAGGACGCCTACCACGCGGCCCAAAAGGCCCGCCTCGGCGCGGACGGGTCCGTCGTCACCACCGCCTGCTTGGACGCCAACCCGCCCGCCATCGCTCCTGTCGCGAACACCGCGGAGAAGGACCCGTGGTGGGAGAAGTACTCCTCCTGCACCAAGCTGAAGAAGAACACGGTCGGCGACCCGAAGGGGCCCTTCCGCAAGGGTGACCCCCAGGAAGGCGTCATCTACGACTGGTTCGAGTCGGGAACAGGAAACAACGGCGACGGGGACGACGACGGTCTGGCCTGCGAGTGAAGGCTGAGACCATGGCGAGGCGCGCCCGCCTCTTGATCCAGGTCAAGGAACCCTGCGCACTCGACGACGACACTGATCCCACTGCCATCCGGCACGCATCTGACAGCTCATGACAGGAGCGAACAATGAATCGGATCGTGTGGTTCCTGCAGATCGTCCTCGGCCTCTTCTTCGTCGTCATGGGGGTCCTCCACTTCGTGCTTCCGACCTGGATGCCCGAACCGCTGAACTGGCTGTTCGACCTTCCCCCGTGGCTCCACATCGTCAGTGGCATCGCTGAGGTCCTCGGCGGGCTCGGCCTGGTCCTGCCTTGGCTGACCCGGATCAGGCGCGAGCTCACGCCTCTGGCGGCCAGCGGACTCATCCTCGTGATGTTGGGAGCGGTGGTGTGGCATGCCGGACGCGGTGAGGTCCGCAACGTCCTGACCAACCTGCTCGTCGCCGCCCTGCTGGCACTGGTCGCCGCCGTCCGTTGGCGCGAACTGAGGGCGTCTCAGGCCTCCAAGGCCGCGAGCAAGGCCTTCACCTGAGGCTGATAGACGGCAGTGATTTCCCGGCCCAGGTCGGCGGTGGCGAGGTCGGCGTAGGGGCCCGTGATACCGATGGTGCGCACCAGCCGGGAGCCGCCCTCGAGCGCCTCGACCGTATAGCCCAGCTGCACGGTGTAGCGACGAAGCGTGAACTCGTGCGCGTACCGCACGCCGGGCTCGAACTCGACCACGGTCATCTCAGGCCCGACGAACGAATCCTGGACGGCACGAACCACCGTGCCCACTCCCAGCGGACCCTCCGCCTGGTAGGCCTCATGACCCTCGACCGTGCGCTCCCCCGCGTGCACGGCGGCGACCAGGTCCCAGACCTCGACCGGCGTCGCGGAGGTGTCCTCGTGGTGTCGGCTTCTCCACATGGCGGTTCCTCTCGTCCTGTCCGGCCGAGCCTAGCGACGACAACGGCCCCCGTCAGGCAGAGCGGACGAGGGGCATTCTGTTGGCTCGGGTCCCGGCGCACGTCCCGGGCCCGCGGGCTACGCTGCCGAGCGTGAGCCAAACCATGAAGCCTTCAACGGCAGCGAGCAAGCTCGGCATCCTGCTGGAAGCCGCACCTGAGGAGTTCCAGCGGACACCGATCACGCGCGCCGAGCTGGATGCCCTCCGCGACGACCCGCCCGCCTGGCTGGTCGAACTGCGCCGCAATGGGCCGTTCCCGCGCGACGTGGTGGCCGCGAAGCTGGGGGTCTCGAAGGCGGGCCTCGCCCGGGGCGGACTCACCGACCCCCTGACCGCCGACGAGGTCGGCGAACTCCTCGCCGACCCGCCGGCGTGGCTCGTGCGCGAGCGAGAGGTCCACCGCGAGGTCGTCGCCGAGAACGAACGGCTCCGATCGAGCGGGCCCACAAGCTCGTGAGCATCTCCCAGACCAACACCTCGGACGCCTCGCCGGCCGTGAGGCGCCGCCGGCAGCGCGACGGACGCCCCCGGCGCGAGCCGGGCGACCCACAGGCTTCTGAACCGGGCTAGCCGTCGATCGCCCAGGCGGTGGGCAACGTTTCATGATTTCCCGAAATGATGTATCGTTCACCCATGCGTCGGTCCGATCCTGCAGTACGTCAAGGTCCGGTGAGTCTCGGCCTCCGGGAGAACGCAGCCCAGTTCGCGCTCCTCGTGGGGGTGAACGCGCTGGTCGGAGGGATGGTCGGCCAGCAGCAGACTGTCCTGCCGCTGCTCGCGGCGCAGGAGTTCGGGCTCACCGGTTACACCTTCATCTTCGCCTACGTGGCCGCGTTCGGAATCACCAAGGCGGTCGCCAATTACTTCGCCGGCACTTGGTCCGACCGCTACGGCCGCAAGCCCGTTCTGATCGCGGGCTGGCTGTTCGCCATCCCCGTCCCGCTGTTGCTGATGTGGGCCCCGAGTTGGGGCTGGGTGGTCGCGGCCAACGTTCTGCTCGGCATCAACCAAGGGCTGACCTGGTCGACGACCGTCATCATGAAGATCGACCTGGTCGGTCCTCGTCAGCGCGGTCTGGCGATGGGCCTGAACGAGGCCGCCGGGTACGGCGCGGTCTCGCTGACCTCGATGGCAGCGGGCTTCCTGGCCGCCCAGTACGGACTGCGCCCGGCGCCGTTCCTGCTCGGGTTGGTCTACACCGCCCTCGCGCTGGGCCTGTCCACACTGGCGGTGAAGGAGACCCGCCACCACGCGAAGGTGGAGTCCGCCACCCACACCCCGCGCGCCGACGGGCGGCACGACCACCTGCACGGGGGCCTGACCAGCGGCGAGATCTTCCGGCAGACCAGCTACCGCGAGCCGGCCCTGGCCTCGGCCAGCCAGGCGGGGCTGGTCAACAACCTCAACTTCGGCCTGTCGTGGGGGCTGTTCCCGCTCCTGTTCGCCAGTTCGGGGCTACGGGTGGACCAGGTCGCAGTGCTGTTCGCGCTCTACCCGGGCGTGTGGGGCATCGGGCAGTTGTTCACCGGTGCCCTGTCGGACCGGTGGGGCCGCAAGCACCTCATCACCGTCGGCATGCTGACCCAGGCGGCGGCGTTGGTCGCCATCGCCCTCGGCAACACCTTTCAGGTCTGGGCGTTCGGCACCGTCCTGCTCGGCGCGGGCACGGCCATGGTCTACCCCACCCTGCTGGCCGTGATCGGAGATGTCGCCCATCCCGACTGGCGAGGCCGGGCCGTCGGCGTCTACCGGGTCTGGCGTGACCTCGGGTACGCCGTGGGCGCCGTCATGGGCGGGGTGGTCGCCGACATGTGGGACCTGCGCACCGCCGTGTGGATCGCCGCCGCCGTCTCGCTGCTCTCGGCCGCGACCGTCGGCGTCCGCATGTACGAAACCCATCACCGGAGCGTCCCGTCCACGACGGAGGACGACCCTCGTGGGTGACCGCGCCGCCAAGGAATCCCTGTTCACCCAGTTCGCCGCCGTCGCCAAGGCTCTGGGCCACCCCGCGCGTCTGGAACTGATCGACCTGCTCAGCCAGGGATCGCGGAGCGTGGAGCACCTCGCGGCGGAAGCCGGTCTGGCCCTCAGCACCTGTTCGACCCACCTGCAGACGCTGCGCGAGGCGGGCCTGGTCGATTCCCGGCGCGAGGGCAAGCGGGTCCACTACTTCCTCACCGGCGACGATGTCGCCTCCCTCTGGGACCAGATCCGCACCGTCAGCCAGGCGCACCGGGCGCAGACGGAACCCTCACGCCGGGCCTACCTCGGCCCCGACGACACCCGCGCCGTGAGCACCGCAGAGTTGCGCGACAGGATCGAGCGTGGGGACGCCGTCATCCTCGACGTGCGCCCCGAGGTGGAGTATGACTCGGCCCACCTGCCCGGCTCGGTCCACATCCCGTTGAACGAACTCGCCGAGCGGCTGGCCGAGCTACCCCCGGACCAGGAGGTCATCGCGTATTGCCGTGGCCGCTACTGCGTGTTGGCCCACGACGCCGTCCGCCTCCTCAGCCGTCACGGACGCCGCGCGCGACGTGCCGCCGACGGTCTCCTGGAGTGGCGACTCGCTGGGCTCCCGGTCGAGAAGGGTGCAGCCAGCGTGCGGGGGGCGTTTGGCTAGCGCAAGTGAAAGTCAACGCGCCGCCGCGCCTCCCAGTGTCCCCCGCTCAGGCCCGGGAGCGCGCCCGCTTGACCGCCTTCACGACCTCCGCGAACACCAGGACGGACGCGCCAGCGCCGATGGCCAGCAGCCAGTGGTCGAGGTCCAGCGCGACGGTGCCGAAGGCGCTCTGCAACAACGGCACCTCGACGACCAGCACCTGGGCCAGCACACCGAACCCCAAGGACAGCCACAACCACTTGTTGGTGAACAGGTGACCGAAGGCGCTCGACGTGTTCGATCGGGCGTTCAGGGCGTTGAACAACTGCATGAACACCAGCGAGGTGAAGACCGTCGTGCGGGCCACGTCGAGCTGCAGGTGCGGTTCGGCGAGGCCTTCGAGGCCACCCACGAGGCCGCCCGGCAGGGACAGGTCGTAGACGAGCATGTTGACCAGGCCCATGAACACGCCGGTGGAGATGATCTCGCCCCACATGGCCCTGTCGATGATCCGGTCGGTCCTCCGGCGGGGCTTGCGGGCCATGACGTCGTCGATCTCGGGATCCACACCCATGGCGAGCGCCGGACCGGAGTCGGTGACGAGGTTGATCCACAGGATCTGCGTGGCGAGCAGGGGCACCACCGTCGCGGCCGGGTTGTCGGGGTCGGCGAGGCCCACGAACGCGCCGAAGATGACGCCGAGGAAGATCGTCGACACCTCGCCCATGTTCGAGCTGAGCAGGTAGCGCATGAACTTCTTGATGTTGTCGAAGATCACGCGCCCCTGGCGGACGGCCGCCACGATCGTGGCGTAGTTGTCGTCGCCGAGGATCATCTCGCCGGCTTCCTTGGTCACCTCGGTGCCCGTGATGCCCATGGCGATGCCGATGTCGGCCGTCTTCAACGCGGGGGCGTCGTTCACGCCGTCACCGGTCATGGCGACGATGTGTCCGTCCCGCTGGAGCGCGTCGACGATCTGCAGCTTGTTCTGGGGAGCAACGCGGGCGTACACACGCGTGTCCCGGGTGGCCTCGACCAGGCCGTCGGCGTCGAGGGCGTCCAGGTCGCGTCCCGTGAGGGCCTGGGTGGAGGAACCCACGTCCTCGGTGATGCCCAGGTCGCTGGCGATGCGCGCCGCGGTGACCGGGTGGTCGCCGGTGATCATCACCGTGCGGATGCCGGCCCGGTGGGCCTCCTTGATGGCGTCGGCCGCCTCCGGACGCGGTGGGTCGATGATGGCGGCGGTTCCGACGAAGACGAGGTCACGCTCGGCGTCCTCGTCGAAGACGTCGAGGTCGGCGTCCTCGGCCTCGCGCCAAGCGACGCCAAGCGTGCGGTAGCCCTCGCGACTGAGGTCCTCGATGGTGCCCACCCACTCGGCGCGCCGCTCGTCGGTCAGGGGCCGGACGTCCTCCCCGACCTGCTCGCGGGTGCAGCGCTCCAACAGGATGTCGGGGGCACCCTTGGCGAACACCCGGTCGATGCCCTCGTCGTCCCGGTGGCCGAGCACGGACATCATCTTGCGTTCGGAGCTGAACGGCACCTCGCCCGTCCGCCGCCACGACCCCACGCGGCCCGCCACCCCGTCGATCTTGTGCTGGGCGACGAGGAAGGCCGCCTCGGTGGGGTCGCCGGTCGCCTGCCAGGTGCCGGACGTGTGGGACACCTGCGCGTTGCTCGCGACCGCTCCCGCCGTCAGGACGCGCCTCGCCTCGAAGGCGGTCCTGTCCTCGTCACCGGTGAAGGTGGCCTCACCGGCGGGCTCATAGCCCGTCCCCGTCAGGGTGACGCGCCCGGACGCCGTGACGACCTCGCGGAGCGTCATCTCGTTCTTCGTCAGCGTGCCGGTCTTGTCGGAGCAGATGGTCGACACCGAACCGAGGGTCTCCACCGAGTGGAGGTTCTTCATCACGGCGTTGCGCCCGGCCATCGACTGGACGCCGATCGCCAGCACCAGCGACAGGATCGCCGGGAGGCCCTCGGGCACGGCCGCCACCGCGAGCGAGACGCCCATCAGCAGGATGTCCACGGCCTCCGACAGCGACGACACACCGTTGAGTATCCCCAGCGCCGCCATGACGACGACGGCGATGCCGATGACCAGGCCGCCGAGCATCTTCGAGATCTGGGCGATCTCGACCTGCAACGGGGACGGGGTGTCCTCGGTCTCGTCCAGCAGGGTCGCGATGCGGCCCATCTCGGTGGACATGCCGGTGGAGGTGATGACGGCGCGCCCGACCCCGCGGGCGACCGCGGTGCCCTTGAACACCATGTTGTGGCGGTCGCCGATGCCGGCGGCCTCCGACAGCGTCCCGGCGTGCTTCTCGCTGGCCTCGGACTCTCCGGTCAGCGACGCCTCCTGCACCTGCAACGAGGTGGCGGTGAGCAGGCGGCCGTCCGCACCCACGGCGTCCCCCTCGCTCAGGACGAGGATGTCGCCGGGCACAAGCTCGGCGGACGCCACGTCCACCAGTTCGCCGTCCCGCAGGACGGTGGAGTGGGCGGCCGTCATGTCGGCCAGCGCCGCGACGGCGCTCTCGGCCTTGTTCTCCTGGACGAACCCGATGATCGCGTTCGCCACCACGATGATCGTGATGACCAGGGCGTCCACGGGGACGCCGGCGGCACCCTCGGCGTACCACGCCACCAGGGAGATGGCGATCGCCGCCAGCAGCAGGTAGATCAACGGATCCGCGAACTGCGCGAGGAACCGGCGCCAGGCGGGCACAGGCGGCTTGCCGCGCAGTTCGTTGGGTCCGTGCTCCTCCCGGCGCCGGGTCACCTCTGCGGCGTCGAGGCCCGTGGCCGGGTCGACGCCCAGGCGCGCGGTCACCTCCTCGGCGGCCTCGAGGCTGGCGTCCACGGACGGGACGTCTTCGGTCGCGTTCACGACGGTCATCAGTTCCCCTTCCCGACTCAGCGTCGGCGTTCGATGCCCGCGGCCGCGTACGCCTGGGCCTCGTCGAGCGTCTCGTGTTCCAACAGAGCCGCCACGATCGAGTCGAGCTTGTCACGGTTCTGATCCAGCGTGGAGAGTGCCTCCTGCTGGCACTCCCGGATGATCCGGCGCGACTCCTCGTCGACCGCCTCCAAGGTGGCCTCGGAGATACCGAGCATGCGCGGGTCGGTGTCGCGCGACAGCGCCGAGATGGCACCGACCTTCTCCGACATGCCCCACCGTCCGACCATGTTGCGGGCGATGGTGGTCACCTGTTCGAGGTCGTTGTCGACGCCGGTGGTCGTGCTGCCGTAGACGAGCTTCTCGGCGGCCCAGCCGCCCAGCGCGCCGACGATCCGGCCTCTCAGGTACTCCTCGTGGTAGCCGTAGCGGTCGGAGTCCGGCGTCGAGAGCGTGACGCCGAGCGCCTGCCCGCGCGGGATGATCGATATCTTGCGCACCGGGTCGCCGTCGGGGCGCAGCATGCCGAGCAGCGCGTGTCCGGCCTCGTGGTACGCCGTCTTGCGCAGCTCCTCGGGCTCGATGACGACGTCACGGGCGACCCCGAGCTGGACCTTCTCCACCGCCTCCATGAGGTCGGCCTGCGTGACGGCGTCCGCGTCGCGCTTGGCGGCGAGGATGGCCGCCTCGTTGACGAGGTTCGCCAGGGCGGCGCCCGTCATGCCGGGGGTGGCCTGGGCGACGGCCCGGAGGTCGACGTCGTCCGCGGTGGGGACGCCGCGGGTGTGGACGCCGAGGATCTGCTCGCGGCCCACGACGTCCGGCGCGTGGACGGTGATCGTCCGGTCGAAACGGCCCGGACGGGTCAGCGCCGGGTCCAGCACGTCCGCGCGGTTCGTCGCCGCCATGACGACGACGCCCTCGGTGCCGTCGAACCCATCCATCTCGGTCAGGATCTGGTTGAGCGTCTGTTCGCGCTCGTCGTGGCCGCCCATGGAGCGGGAGCCGCCGCGAGCGCGTCCGATGGTGTCGATCTCGTCGATGAAGATGATCGACGGGGCGACCTTGCGGGCCTCCTCGAACAGCTGGCGGACGCGCTGCGCGCCGACACCCACGATCATCTCGATGAACTCGGACGCGCTGGCCGAGAAGAACGGGACGCCCGCCTCGCCGGCGGTCGCCCGGGCCAGCAGCGTCTTGCCGGTGCCCGGCTCGCCGCTCAGCAGGACGCCCTTGGGCGCCTTCGCGCCAAGCCGCTTGTACTTGTCCGGGTTCTTCAGGAAGTCGACGATCTCGGTCACCTCGTTCTCGACCTCGTCGATGCCGGCGACGTCGTCGAACGTGACGCGCACCTTGGCCGGGTCGACGGCCTCGACCTTCTTGCCGCCCCCCAGACCCAAGCCGCCGAGGCCGCCCAGGCCACCGCCCTCCCGGGCGCGCTTCATCATCCGACGGTAGAACCAGACATAGAGGCCGATCAGCAGGAGCATCGGGCCGAACGAGAGCAGGAAGTTGGCCAGCGGTCCGCGTTGGGCGATCACCGGCGTGGCCCGGACGACGGCGTCACCGGCCACGAGTTGGGTGAGCAGGTCGTCCTGGGCGAAGGTCGGGCGCTCGGTGGTGAAGTTCGTGTAGGTGCGACCCTCGATCCCGGGGATGGGCGCCGGCTCCTTCAGCGCGCCCTGGATGGTGTCGCCCTTGGAGTAGACCTCCTTGACGTTCTGGGCCTGCACCTGCGCGGTGAAGTCGCTGTACGGGACGGTCACCGGAGCATTCGCCAGGTCCTGCCACGAGAAGAGCAGGAAGAACCCCAGCCAGAAGACCAGCGCCCAGAGGGCGACCCGCCACCACTGGGGACCCTGCGGGCCGGCGGAGCCGCCGTCCTCGTGAAGGCCCTCCGTCCGCCACGGGGTCGGTGCGGGCTCATCTCTCGGCGTCGTCAACCTGCTCTCTTCGGAAGACATGGACACTCCTATTCATTTGACTCGATCTAACAATCATCTTAGCGCGTATGGTTTTGGTGTTGCCAAAGATTTGACTCGATGCGTTACAGTTGCCGGAAGGAGGAGCGATGGGGGCGTGCGAGGACTTGGTCGGTCAGGTGCTGGACCAGCAGAGGTTCCTGCGTCGGCTGATGGTGCGCGGCACGGGGGAGGTGCTGGGCGGCATCGACATGACCGTGCCCCAGTTGCGCCTGCTCAACGAGGTCGATGCGGCGGGGAGGCTGACCCTGCTCCACCTCTCCGAGCGCCTGGGGGTCACCCCCTCCACGGTCACCATCTCGGTGGACCGCCTCGTCAGGCGCGGGTACCTGTCCCGCATCGAGGACCCGGTCGACCGCCGCCGCAAGCGCATCACCCTCACCGACGAGGGGGAGACCCTGCTGCGATCCGTGGACGAGGGCGGGATGGACTACCTCCGCCGCACGTTGCCCCACCTGACGCGTGAAGAGCTCAGCGACGTCGTCCGCCTGTTCACCCGCCTCCAGGAGATCGACGCCGAGCTCAGCGGGAGCGACACCGCCTCGGCCTGAGTCAGGTCGCCCTGTCGAACCGAACGATGCGCGAGCGCCACTCCCCCGCCCGGACGGTCAGGACCGCGAAGCTCGGCTGCGGCTCACGTCGGGGGTCTGCCACCGACCCCGGGTTGAGCAGGTGGACGCCGCCCTGCACCTCGTCCAACGGCTGGTGCGAGTGCCCGAAGATCACGACGTCGGCGTCCGTGTACCGGCGGCGCATGCGGCGTCCGCGGCCGTCCTTGGGCCCGGCGATGTGCAGCATCGCGATCCGGACGCCCTCGAGCTCGAGTGCCAGGTCGTCCGTGGCACCCCAGGCCCGGACGTCCGGGCCGTCGTTGTTGCCCATCACGACCCGGACCGGGGCGTATGCCGCCAGCTCGTCGAGGACGTCCGGCACACAGACGTCACCGGCGTGCAGGATGAGGTCTGCGTCCGCCAGTTCGTCGGCCAGGGCGTCCGGGACGCCTTTCCACCGCCGGGGAGCGTGCGAGTCGGCGACGACGACGATCCTCAGCGCGTTCCCCACGGGCCCAGCATGGCATCGCGGGTGGCCGCCGCCCCCCTTGTGATGCATTTCCGGGTGGAGAAACCCCTAGGAAAATGAGGGTTCCTCCACCCGGAAATGCATCACGACCCAGATCCACCCAGCAGCTGCGCGATCTGGGACGCCGTGGGCACCCGCCCGGAGACGACCACCTGCTCGTCGACCACGAGACCCGGGGTCTTCATGATCCCGTAGCCGGCGATGTCGGCGTAGTCGGTGACCTTCTCGATGGTGGCGTCGATGCCCAACTGGGCGACGGCCTCCTTGGTGCGTGCCTCCAGCGTCGCGCAGTTGCGGCAACCGGGGCCGAGGATCTTGAGGTGCATTGTTTCTCCCATCAGGCGAAGAGGATGTTGAACAGGTAGCCGACGAGGATGATGCCGACGGTCACCGAGGCGAAGAAGATGGTCAGGAGCGGGGGCTTCAGGACGCGGCGCAGCAGGATCCCCTCGGGGATCGACAGGGCGATCGCCGACATCATGAAGGCCATCACGGTGCCCAGGGGAAGCCCCTTCGACCAGAGGGCCTCCCCGATCGGGACGACCCCGCCGCCGTTCACGTAGAGGGGCACGGCCGCGATCGTGACCAGCGGCACCGCGAACGGGTTGTCCGGGCCGGCGAACGAGGCGAAGAAGTCGGCCGGCACCCAGCCGTGGATGAGGGCGCCGATCGCCACACCGACGATGACCCACATCCACACCTTGGAGAAGATGTCGCGCACTTCCTCGCGGGCGGCGTCCACCCGCTCCGACCAGGTGGGGACGCGCCCCCCGGCGCGGAGTTGGGTCATGCGGGTGGCGTACACCATCGGCTCGACCCACCGCTCGAGGTGGAAGCGGGAGAGCACGAAGCCGATCCCCATCGCCACGATGGAGCCGGCGACGACGTACGCGGCGGCCACCTCGACCCCGAAGTGGGAGGCGATCATGATCGCGGCGATTTCGCTGACCAGCGGCGACGCGATCAGGAACGTCAGGGTGATGGACAGCGGGATGCCCGCGGCCACGAAGCCCATGAACAGCGGCACCGACGAGCATGAACAGAACGGCGTGACGACGCCCAGCACGACGGCCAGGAACAGCCCCAGCGCCAGGCCGCGACCCTGGAGGAAGTCGCGCGCCCGCTCGACGTCGAGGCTCGCGCGCATCAGGCCGATGAGGAACATCAGCCCCGAGAGCAGCAGGAGGATCTTGAAGGTGTCGTACACGAAGAAGTGCAGCGCCCCCCACAGGTGGTTGGACAGGTCGCGGCCGAACACGTCCCGCAGCAGCCAGGTCCAGAGCCACTCGTTGAGCAGGTAGGCGCCCACCCACACCGCGGCCAGACCCGCCAGCTTGGCCACCAGGACCGGCTCGGGCCTGACCCTCACCCTCGTGACGCCATCCATGTTTCACCCATCCCCGTATCGATCGCCTTCGATCTTAGTCCCCCACCTCCATCGATGTGCGTCAATGCGAGGTAGAGTGGACGCATGACGTCCGAGAAGCTCATCCCACTCGATGTCACCGAGTGCGTCACGGGCGAGTCGGTGACGTTGATCCCCGAGGCCCGGGCCCGTGCGGACGCGTCCGTCCTGAAGGCACTGGCCGACCCCGTCCGGTTGCGCCTCATGCACTACATCGCGGCCGCCCCCGGCGGCACGGCTTGCGCGTGCTCACTTCCGGACGCGCTGGGCATCGGCCAGCCGACCATGAGCCACCACCTCGCCAAGCTGATGGACGCCGGCCTCCTCACCCGCGAGCGCCGCGGACGCTGGGCCCACTACACGATCGCCCGCGAGAGCATCCGGGGCCAGATCGGGCAGCTCATGGATCTCCTGGACGCCCCGCGCTCCGCCTGAGCGCAGCCGCCCGCGTCGGGTGCCGGTTGCACGAGATTGACGCCCATCGATCCCTCTGGAAAGCTTCACATCGACAATCGTCGATTCGAGAGGTGCCATGACGACCACACACGCCCGCCACGAGACCGTGGCCGGACAGATGTCCTTCCTCGACCGGTTCCTTCCGGTGTGGATCATCGCCGCCATGGCGCTCGGCCTGCTGCTGGGTCGCTTCGTCCCGGGGCTCAACGAGGCGCTGGACGCGGTGAAGATCGGCTCGGTCTCCCTGCCCATCGCCGTCGGCCTGCTGGTGATGATGTACCCGGTGCTGGCAAAGGTGCGCTACGACGAGACCCACAAGGTCACCGCCAACAAGAGGTTGATGGGCCTGTCGCTGGTGCTGAACTGGGTCGTCGGCCCGGCGCTCATGTTTGCGCTCGCCTGGCTGCTGCTCCCCGACCTCCCCGAGTACCGCACCGGGCTGATCATCGTGGGGCTGGCCCGCTGCATCGCGATGGTGCTCATCTGGAACGACCTCGCCTGCGGCGACCGCGAGGCCGCCGCCGTGCTGGTCGCCATCAACTCGGTGTTCCAGGTCATCGCCTTCTCGGCGCTGGGCTGGTTCTACCTGCAGGTGCTCCCCGGCTGGTTGGGCCTGCCCACAACGTCGTCCGACTTCTCGATCTGGGCGATCTTCTGGTCGGTGGTCGTCTTCCTCGGCATCCCGTTGCTGGCCGGGTTCCTGACCCGCGTCCTCGGCGAACGCGCCAAGGGCCGGACGTGGTACGAGCAGAAGTTCCTGCCGAAGCTCGGCCCGTGGGCCCTCTATGGGTTGCTGTTCACCATCGTGCTGCTGTTCGCGTTGCAGGGCGACGCGATCACGTCCAACCCGCTCGACGTCGCCCGCATCGCCCTGCCGTTGCTGGCCTACTTCACGATCATGTGGCTCGGCTCGCTGCTCGCCTCCCGCGCCGTTGGGCTCGACTACGCGCACTCCACGACCGTCGCCTTCACCGCGGCGGGCAACAACTTCGAACTGGCCATCGCCGTCGCGATCGGCACCTTCGGCGTGACGTCCGGCCAAGCGCTCGCCGGCGTGGTCGGCCCCCTCATCGAGGTCCCGATCCTCGTGGCCCTCGTCTACGTCAGCCTGTGGCTCGCGCCGCGGCTGTTCCCGAACGACCCGACTGTCCCGAGCCGCTGACCTGGCTGCATTTCCGGGTGGCAGAACCCCGACGACAGTGGGGGACCTGCCACCCGGAAATGCATCACACATACCCGAGGAGCACACACCCATGAGCAAGCCGTCCGTCCTGTTCGTCTGCGTCTCGAACGCGGGCAAGTCCCAGATGGCCGAGGCGCTGCTGCGCCGCCACGTCGGGGACGCCGTCGACATCCACTCAGCCGGCACCAAGCCGAAGCCCGCCTCGGTGGGGGTCAACGCCGAGTCCGCGGCGTCCGTCGCCGAACTGGGCGCCAGCATGGCCGACGCGACCCCCAAGGGGATCGACCCCGAGGTGCTCCGCACCGCCGACCGTGTCGTCATCCTCGGCGCGGACGCCCAGATCGAGCCCGTCGAGGGCATGAAGGCCACCATCGAGCGCTGGGAGACCGACGAGCCCAGCCTCCGCGGCATCGAGGGCACGGAGCGGATGAACCTGATCCGCGACGACATCGACGCCCGGGTCGCGGCGCTGGCGTCCGAGTTGGGCGTGGAGAAGCGCCCGTCGGTGATGTTCGTGTGCGTGCACAACGCCGGGCGCTCGCAGATGGGCGCCGCGTACACCCACCACCTGTCGGGTGGGCGCGTCGAGGTACGGTCCGCCGGTTCGGCGCCGGCCGACTCCATCAACCCGGCCGTCCGCGACGCACTGCTCGAGGAGGGCATCGACATCTCCGCAGAGAGGCCGAAGGTCCTCACCCCGGAGGCGGTGCAGGCATCCGACGTGGTCATCACCATGGGCTGCGGCGATGCCTGCCCGTTCTACCCCGGCAAGACCTACCTGGACTGGGAACTCGCCGACCCCGCGGGGCAGGGCGTGGACGCCGTTCGCCCCATCCGCGACGACATCAAGCGCCGCGTGACCGACCTGCTCACCGAACTCGGCGTCCCGGTGCAGCCGGTGCCGGCCGAGCGCTGACCCACCACACCCAGGAGCCCTCATGGACACCGCGACCACGACCCGACTCGTCGACGACCTCACCTACGCCTACCAGGGCGTCTTCACCTCGGAGGAGGTCGCGGGGGCCGTCCAGTCCGCCCGGGACCTGCTCGAACCCCGCGCCACCGTGCAGACCTTCCTCCCCGTGCTCGTCGCCCGCCACGCCCGCGAGCAGCTCATGGCGCAGGCCCAGGCGGAGGGACGCGTGGCCAAGAAGGTCCCCGAGATCCTGTTCGTGTGCGTCCACAACGCCGGACGCTCCCAGATGGCCGCCGCGCTGGCCGAGCACCTGAGCGCGCGTCGCGTCCACGTCCGGTCCGCCGGTTCGCGACCCGTGGACGAGATCAACCCGCTCGCGGTCCAGGTGCTCGCCGAGCGCGGCATCGCCCTCACCGCCGCCTACCCCAAGCCACTCACCGACACCGTGGTCAAGGCCGCCGACGTCGTCATCACCATGGGCTGCGGCGACACCTGCCCCTACTTCCCCGGCAAGATCTACGAGGACTGGGACGTGCCCGACCCCGCCGGGCAGCCCATCGAGGTCGTCCGCGACATCCGCGACCAACTCCAGGAGCGCATCACGCGACTGCTCCGGCAGGTGCTCGACCAGTAGCACCCGCCCGCCGGCTCAGACCGGCTTCGTCGCCCGAACGATGGCGCGGAACATCTGGTCGGCCACCCGACACGGAGCCCTTTACGACACCGTGTAGGAGCGAGAAGATGGTGTGCCGGAACATTGCAGTTCCGGCGCGAGAAGGGAACCCACGATGAGGTTGCAGGACAAGGTCGTCATCGTCACGGGAGCCGGCTCCGGAATGGGCTTGGCCATGGCGAAGAGGTTCACCGCCGAGGGCGCGACGGTGGTCGCCGCCGACTGGAACGCGACCCGGCTGGACGCAGCCGTGGCCGACATCACCGAGGGGGGTGGTCGGATCGTGGGCGTCCAGGGCGACATCTCCGACCAGGGGTCGGCCGAGGGGCTCGTCGAGAAGGCACTCGCGGACCACGGGCACCTCGACGTCCTGGTGAACAACGCCGGGATCATGGACTTCATGGCCGGCGTCGGCGAGCTGACCGACGAGGTCTGGCAGAAGGTGCTCGCGGTCAACCTCAACGGGCCCATGTACACGATGCGCAAGGCCGTCCCCGCGATGGTCGCCGCCGGCCGGGGCTCCATCGTGAACGTCGCCTCGACCGCCGCCCTCAGCGGCGGCGCGGCGGGTGCCGCCTACACGGCGTCCAAGCACGCCCTGCTGGGCCTGACGAAGAGCACCGCGTGGATGTACGCCAAGAAGGGCGTCCGCTGCAACGCCATCGCCCCGGGTGGCACGATCACCAACATCGGCGAGACGATGCCGCAGGAGAAGCTCGACCCCACGGGCGCGGCCCGCGCGGGCGAGTTCGCCGGCCTGATCCCTGCCTACCTGTCGGCGGACGACATCGCCAGCGTGGCCCTGTTCCTGGCGTCCGACGAAGCCGTCCACATCAACGGGGCGGTGATCACGGCCGACGCCGGCTGGATGGCGCTCTAGACTCCGCTTCCGCGCGTCCGGCACCGCCGAGTTCTCGATCCGCGTCGTGCGCTGAGGATCACCCGGTTGCGTGCCGCCGGTGGGCGGCCATCGCGAGGCCGTAGCCGACCAGCAGGATGCCGACGCACCAGGCCAGCGCCACCCAGATGTCGGCGCCGACCGGCTGCTGGGCGAGCAGATGGCGCAGCGTGTCGACGATCGCGGTCACCGGCTGGTTCTCGGCGAAGGCCCGCACGGGGCCCGGCATGGTGTCGGTGGGCACGAACGCCGAGCTGATGAACGGCAGGAAGATCAGCGGGTAGGCGAAACCGGACGCCCCGTCGACCGTCTTCGCGGTGAGCCCCGGGATGACCGCCAGCCACGTCAACGCGAGGGTGAAGAGCGCGAGGATGCCGGCGACTGCCAACCAGGCCAGAATGCCCGCACCCGAACGGAAGCCCATCACCCGGGCGACGCCGACCACGACCGCGAGGCTGACGAGGTTGGCGACCAACGAGGTCAGCACGTGCGCCCACAGCAGGGACGACCGGGCGATCGGCATCGACTGGAACCGCTCGAAGAGGCCGCCCTGCTTGTCCTGGAACAGCCGGTACGCGGTGTAGGAGATGCCCGAGGCGATGGTGATGAGCAGGATGCCTGGCAGCAGGTAGCCCACGTAGGAGTCAGTGCCGGTGTGGATCGCCCCGCCGAACACGTAGACGAACAACAGCATCATGGCGATGGGTGTGATGACGGTGGTGATGATGGTGTCGGGGCTGCGCCCGATGTGGCGCAGGGAGCGACCCAGCAGGACGACGGTGTCGCCGACGAAATGCCTGGTCATGCTGCCTCCTTCGGAGGTTGGGGTGTGCCCACGAGGGTGAGGAACACGTCCTCGAGGGTGGGCTGCTTCTCCACGTACTCCACGCGGGGCGCGGGGAGGAGTCGTTTCAGGTCGGCGAGGGTGCCCTCGACGATGATGCGGCCGTCGTGCAGGATCGCGATGCGGTCGGCGAGTTGTTCCGCCTCGTCGAGGTACTGCGTGGTGAGCAGGACGGTCGCCCCGTCGAGCGCGACCTCCCGGATGGCCGCCCAGACCTCCAGGCGCGCCTGCGGGTCGAGTCCGGTCGTGGGTTCGTCCAGGAAGATGACGGGCGGGTCGCCGATCAGCCCCATCGCGAGGTCCAGGCGGCGGCGCATGCCGCCGGAGTACGCCCCCGCCCGCCGGTCGGCGGCGTTCGCCAGCGCGAAGCGCCGCAGCAAGGCCTCGGCCACGGCCGCCGGTTGCGCGACGTGCCGCAGGCGTCCGACGAGTGTGAGGTTCTCGCGACCGGTCAGGACCTCGTCCACCGCAGCGAACTGACCCGTGAGGCTGATCGACTCCCTCACCTGCGTCGCCTCGGTGGCAACATCGTGGCCGTTGACGGCCGCGGCGCCGGCGTCCGCCTTCAGGAGGGTGGCCAAGATGCGGATGAGCGTGGTCTTGCCCGCACCGTTCGAGCCGAGCAGGGCGGTCACGCTGCCCCGCGCGACGTGGAGGTCGACCCCCCGCAGCACGTGGAGGTCCTTGAAGGACTTCTCCACACCCCGGACGGTGATCGCGGTCATGACGACTCCTCCCCCTCCGCCTGCTCGATGGCCTCGACCAGGCGCGTCCGCTCCTTGTTGATCCACTGGCCATCGGAGTAGTTGCTCAGGAAGTCCTCGGCGAAGGCGACGGGGTCATCGCCGACGATCGTGCGGATGGGCGTCCCGTCGGCGGCGCCCTGCTCGAAGAGGGCGGCCAGGTCCTCGAGCATGGTCACCAGGACGTCCCCCTTGACGATCGCGCCGGCGTACGTGAGGTAGCGCTCGAGCGCGGTGATGGAGGTCCGGTACGGGGTGGGCAGCTGTTCGACGCGTTGCTTGTAGGCGCGCCAACGCTTCTTGTCGCCGAGGTCTCCGACGACCTTCTCGACGAAGCTCGAGATGTTCATGCTTGTTCTCCTGACTGCTGGAGCTGGGTGATGCGGTCCGTGAGGAAGCCCCACGTCCTCCAGAACTCGTCCAGGGAGTCACGCCCCTGGACGTTGAGCGAGTACACCTTGCGGGGCGGGCCCTTCTCGGAGGGGACCTTCTCGACGTCGACCAGACCGCGTTGCTCGATCCTGATCAGCAGCGCGTAGACGGTGCCCTCGGCGATGTCGGTGAAGCCCTGGTCGCGCAACCAGGACGTGATCTCGTAGCCGTATGCCGGACGCACCGCCAGGATCGCCAGGACGATGCCCTCCAGCGTGCCCTTGAGCATCTCCGTCATCTGCTTGCCCATGGCGCCCTCACTACTCAGTGTGACTCACTACCAGTACAGAGTAACACTAAGTAGCGAAGGTGCAAGGGGTGGTGAGAGCCGGGAACCGAACCATCCCGTGCTCGAACGTCAGCCGACCGAAGTCAGGCGACGGGGGCCAACTGCTCCAACGCCTGGCGGACCTCGTCGCGCCGCGGCACCCCCACGAAGCGGTGACGGACGCCGCCGGCACCGTCCAGCAGCAGGACGGTGGGCGTGCGCGTGATGCCGAACTCCTCGACCAGGTCGAAGTGCTCCTCGGCGTCCACCTCGATGTGCGCGAGCGCATCGTCCTCGGCCACGACGCCCGTGAGGAGCCGGTGCGTCGTTCGGCACGGCGCGCAGACCGACGAGGAGAACTGGACGAACGTGGCGGCCTCCCCGGGCGTGAGGCCGAGACGATCGGCCAGGTTCGGCTGCGCCTCCGGCCGCACCGCGCGGGCGCGGCCGTCCGTCAGCTTGCGGTGGAGGCCGAACGCGAGGGCCACCACGGCGGCCGCGAGCGCGACCCAGACGCCGGCGTCCATCAGGCCCCCGCTCGGGCGGACTGGCGGACGAGGACGCGGCGACCGAGCAGGTAGAGCTCGCAACCGAGGCAGAAGTCGAAGACCGCGTTCAACAGGGCCGCCACGAGGGCGAATCCGACGGCCGCGTAGAACAGGACCGGGACGGCCAGGCCGACCCCGAGCAGGGCGAGCAGCGCGAAGACGAGGCCGAGGGTCTGGGCGAAGCGCGGCGGGCGGGCGTCCTCGAGTTCGGCCGGCGAAGCCAACCGCGGCCGGACGAATCTCTTGAACACCCAGCCCCACGGCTGGGCGTGGGGTCCCACGAGGGAGCCCGCGGCGAAGGCGAGCGCCTGGATGCCCAGCAGCACGACGGACGCCGTGGGCGCCGACCCGTGCAGCACCAGGACGAGGGCGAGGAGGACGGAGGTGATGAGGGCCCCGAAGCGCGGACCGCGGGGATCGATCCGCGGCGAGGGCAGCGGAGAGGACGTGGATGACATGGAGGGTCCTTCGAAAAATTGTGGGCGTGCCCGACGCGAGCCTGGACGGCGCGGCGCGATCGGGAGGGTTGTCGGGTCGGTGGTCGGAACGGACGTCAACGACAACAACGACAACAACACGCACGCAGGCGCAGCGACTCCCGGGCGGGAGCGAAGGCGCGAGCGGCGGTCATGGACTCAGGGTGACACGAGGCTGTCCCCGATGTCCACGCCGTCCCACCAGTCGACGGCAACCGCGAGCGGACGTCCGGGCTCAGCGCCCCACCTCGAGCAGCGCCTGCGGGATCTCCCCGGGCAGCTCGCGCGACAGGAAGCCGTAGCTGCCGTAGCGGGACGCCAGCCGCCCGCCGATGGCACCGTGCAGGTAGGAGCCCCACACCGCCGCCTGGGCCGGATCGGCGCCGCGGGCGCACAGCCCGAGGATGATGCCGGCCTTGACGTCACCCGAGCCGCTCACGCCCAGTCCCGGCCCGCCGCCCTCGCCGCGCCAGAGGTCACCCTCCGGAGTCGCGATCCAGGTGGTGGTGCCGCCGGAGGTGACGACGACGCCCGTCGCCCGCGCGAGCCGCAGGACGGCGTCCCCGTGGTCGGCCGCGACGGCGTCCGGGTCCTCGCCGAGGATCATCGCCAGCTCGCGGGCGTTCGGGGAGATCACACAGCGGCCCGCGAACGCCTGCAGGCGCGCCGGGTCGGGCGTCACCCAGGCCAGGCCCAGCGCGTCCAGCACCAGCACGGACCCGACGTGCGGCACACACGCCGCCACCAGGTCCGCGGCGCCGGCTGCGTCGAGCAGGCCCGGGCCGACCAGGGCGGCGTCAGCCTCCGGCGCGAGCTGCGCGACGTGCTCGGACGCCGCGGCCGCCAGGTCCCCGGTCGCCGTGACCGACCCGCCCTGGACCATCGCCTCCGGCATCGCCACCGCCACCGGGACGGCCACCGGATCGGGAGCGACGAGCTGCAGCTTGCCCGCCCCGGCGCGCAGGGCGGCCTCCCCGGCGAGCATGATCGCACCGGGGTTCTGGACGCTCCCGCCCACGACGAGCGCCCGTCCACGGGAATCCTTGGTGCCCTCCACATCGGGCAGCGGCCAGTCGCGCAGCACGGACGGGGTGAGCACGGTGCCGCCGGGCTCGGTGCGCGTCATCAGGCGACCTCGCCCTTCGGCTCCTCGCGGGTGAGGGGGGCCTCGGCGTCCTTCTCGATCGCCTCGGTGTCGTCGCTGCGGACCAACTGCAGGCTCCCGTCGACCTGGCGGTAGCGGGTCATGGAGCAGTTGGCCAGGGGCTCCTCCTTCTGGAGGGCGACCACGCGCCGCTCGTCCAGGCCCTCGATGACGTACCGGAACGCGAGGATCACCGCCTCGTGGCTGAACAGCCACACGCGTTCGCCGTGGAACCTCTGCTGCAGCTCGACCAGGATGCTGCGCACGCGCAGGACGACGTCCGCCCAGCTCTCGCCGCCCGGGGGCCGGTAGTAGAACTTGCCGACCCGTGCCCGGCGCGCGGACTCCTCCGGACGCTCCGCCTCGATGCCGTACCAGGTGACGCCGTCGAAGATGCCCAGTTCCCGCTCGCGGATCCGCTCGTCGACGATGACCTCGAGGTCGCCCAGGCGGGCGAGGGCCCGCTCGGCGGTGCTCCGGGCCCGCTGGTAGGGCGAGCTGACGACGATGGTGGGGCGCTCCCCCTCCGGGAGGGACGCGAGGTGGTCACCCAGCGCGTCCGACTGCTTCTCGCCGTCGGGCGAGAGGACGACGTCGGCGTCGCGCGCCTCCAGCTCGAGCCGGTGCGCCTTGGCGGCGATGGCCTCGCGGTCGGCGATGTTGCCGACGCTCTCGCCGTGCCGGACGAGCACGAGCTCGACGATGCCGCGGCTCTCGCCCTCGGTGGCCAGGGGCTGGTGGGCCATGGATCCCTCCTTCGGGTGTTTCCTTCGACCATAAGGGGCGACGCCACCCGTGCGACAGACTGGGGCCATGCTCCTGATCACCGGTGACGGCGTCATCCACACCCGCGACCACTGGGCCGACCGCGCCGCATGGGCCGGCGGACGGCGCCAGTTCTCCTTCCACCTGGTCTTCGACGGCACCCACCTGGCCGAGGCGACGAACGACCTGCGCGGCGCGGTGGCCTCGTTGCCCGCATTGGACGTCGTGCCGCCCGCGTGGCTGCACCTCACCATGACCACGGTCGGCTTCGCCGACGAACTCGACCCGGACGCCGTGCGTGCGGTCGGGGCGGACGTCCTCAGCGCACTGGACCCGAGAGCCGAGATCACGTTCGACACCCTCCTGGTCGGGGCGGAGGGACCCTTGGTGTGCCCCCGGCCCTCGCCCTGGCTCGATGGCGTCGTCCGGCTGCAACGCGCGGCCGTCGATCGCCATCTCGGGTTGCGCGAGTGGGGCGACTTCTGGCCGCACGTGTCGCTGGCCTACGCGAACGCGGTCGTCCCGCTGGCGGACGTGACCGACGCCGTCCGGCCGGCTGCGGAGGCCACACCGGCCATCACCGTCCGGCCGACCGTCGCGCTGGTGGAGCAGGCCATCATCGACCGCACGTACCAGTGGCGGGTGGTCCGGACGGCGGAGTGACCCCCGCCGGAGAGCGGTCAACTGGTGCGGACCAGAACTGTCAGACGCGGCTGGTGGACTGATTCCATGGCAGCCCACCCCCTTGCCACCGCTGATGTGTTGGCCGACGTCGATCGCGGTCTGGACGCGATCGACCATGCCGCGCGCTCTGGTCTCGGCGATGAGGAACGGTTGGCGCTGGTCGAGGTGGCCCGCCGCATCGGACGCCGCGTCGAGGCCTTGGTGGCGATCCTGGTCGGGGAGGCGGAGTCAACAGACTCGGCGATCGGAATGCATCCCGCCCCTGGAGTAACGGGCGCGACCACGCGAAGTCCCCAGACGGGTGATCTGCGTCCCGGTGACGGGCGTGATCACGCTTCCCAACGGGTTGGAGGGGGCCACCGGATGGTGTCAGATGCGCCGCCAGCGCGCGACCATGACGTCGTACGGACCGGCCTCGACGTGCGGGGCGTCCTTCGGGAGCATCGCCAGGGCGGACTCTGGCACCACGTTGCGCATCGTCATCGTGGGTTGGTCGCCCTCGAGGCCCTCGAGGGTGACCTCCCAGCCCCAGTCGCCGGAGTAGTGCGCCGACAGCAGGATCGTGTCGCCCACGCGCTCCCCCGCCAGCGTCATCAGGCCCGGCTTCTGGTGCCACGAGTCGGCATAGGCCGCGGTCACCTCCGTGGCGCCCTCCTCGGGGCCACCGACCAACAGGACGCCGTGCTGCGGCCCGTCCTCGGGGTGGGTCCACGTGTAGCGCAGCAGCGCCTGACTGGAGCCCACGTCCTCGAGGGTGAGGGTCGAGGGTTCCTCGACCAGGTCGTCGTACGGCATGAGGCGGAAGGCGCACGTCCCAGCGAAGGAATGGCTCATGGCTCAACTGTGCTCCCGCGCGCGCGTCCCTGTCACGCTCGGCGCCCCGTGCCCCGACCGGCGACCCTTGCCGCGGCCGGCGTCCCCCACCAGACTCGGGTCATGGCGAACCCCATCCCTGTCGTGGCAGCTCCCCCGGTGGTCGGGAACCTGCGCGACCTGGACACCCGACGCATGCGGACCTTCTTCACCCGGGCCCACCAGCAGCACGGGCCGGTGTTCGAGATCCGCGTGCTGGGCATGCGGATCGTCGTCCTCGCCGGGCTGGAGGCGAACCGGTACGCGGCCGGGCCGGGGCGGAAGAACTTCGGCTCCCACCGCGCGTGGGGTCCACTGGATCGGCACCTGGGGGTGACCAAGTCGCTGATCAGCCTCGACGGGCCCGAGCACACGGCCTTCCGGCGCGTGGAGGGGCGGGCCTACACACGCGCGCACTTCAACGCGACGCTGGAGCGCTCGGTGCAGGTCGCCGAGGAGGACCTCGCGAACGTGGAACCCGGTTGGCTCGCCGTGGCGCCCTGGTGCAAGCGCCTGGTCACTGAGCAGGTGGCCCGCGTGGCGGTGGGTGGGTCGGCGCGTCCGTACCTGGACGACCTCGTGCCCTACATCCAGAACGCCCTGATGGCGAAGGTCACCCGCCAGCGTCCGCCGGCCCTCCTGCTCCTCCCCCGGCTGCGCCGCGCCCGGGAGCGGACCTTCGCCATGGTGGACGCCCTCATCGAGGAGCGGCGACGCACGGGGCCCGGGGAGGTTCTCGACCTGGTGGACGACGTGCTCGCGGCGCTGCGCGACGACCCGGACCGCTGGTCGATGGCCGACGTGCGCCAGGCGGCCCTCGGCGCGTTCATCGCCGGCATGGACACCGCCGCCAACACCCTCGCCTTCGCGATCCATCGCCTGGTGGAGCACCCCCGACTCGTCCCCGCCCTGGTCGACGAGGTCGACGCCGCCTTCGCCGCCGGGATCACCGCGGAATCCTTCGACCGGATGCCGCAGCTGTTCGCGTTCCTGTTCGAGGTGCTGCGGCTGCACCCCATCGCGCCGGCGCTGGAACGGCACCTGCTCACCGACATCGAGTTCGCGGGCCATGCCCTGCCCCGGGACACCCACGTCATCCTGGCCACGACCGTGACCCACGGCCTGCCCGAACTGTTCGCCGACCCGGACGCCTTCGACCCGACCCGCTTCTCCGAGGAGCGCGGCGAGCACAAGGTGCCGGGCGCGTACGTCCCGTTCGGCGTCGGCACGCACACCTGCGCGGGCCGCGGCATGGCCGAGGGACTCATCGCCCTGAACACCGCGCTCCTGCTCCACCGCCTGCGCTTCATGGGGGACGCCACCTCCCCGCTCCGGGAGGTGGCACGCCCCACGCCCAGCCCCGATGACCGGTTCCAGATCCGCATCCTCGGACGCCGACATGCCACGCCGACGTCCCACGCGAGCGGCCGCCCGGGAATGGCCCCGGGTGATCCGGTGCTGAGGCGTCCGTGAAGAAGATCGGTTTCCTGTCGTTCGGCCACTGGGCCGACGCGCCGCAGTCGGGCACGCGCACGGCATCCGACGCCCTGTTGCAGTCGATCGAACTGGCCGAGGCGGCCGAGGAGTTGGGCGCCGACGGTGCCTACTTCCGCGTCCACCACTTCGCCCGGCAGCTCGCCTCCCCGTTCCCGCTCCTGGCCGCGATCGGCGCGCGGACCACGCGCATCGAGATCGGCACCGGCGTCATCGACATGCGGTACGAGAACCCCCTGTACTTCGCCGAGGACGCCGGCGCCGCCGACCTCATCTCGGGCGGACGCCTCGAACTCGGCGTGAGCCGTGGGTCGCCCGAGCAGGTCGTGGACGGCTTCCGGTACTTCGGGTACGAGCCGAAGGACGGGGACGCCGCGGCCATGGCCCGCGCCCGCACCGAACGCCTCCTGGAGGTGCTGGAGGGCAAGGGCTTCGCCGAGCCGAACCCGCGCCCGATGTTCGCCAACCCGCCCGGCCTGCTGCGCATCGAACCGCACTCCCCCGGCCTGCGCCGCCGCATCTGGTGGGGCGCCGGCACCCGGGCGACGGCCGAGTGGACCGCCGAGAAGGGCATGAACCTCATGAGTTCCACGCTCCTGAGCGAGGACACCGGCGTGCCGTTCCACCAGCTGCAGGCCGAGCAGATCGAACGCTTCCGTGCGGCCTGGGCGTCCGCCGGCCACGACTGGACGCCACGGGTGTCCGTCAGCCGCAGCATATTCCCAATCGTCTCGGACCTCGACCGCGCCTACTTCGGGCTCGAGTCCCGTAGCCGCGACCAAGTGGGCAACCTCGAGGGCGTCCGGGCGCGCTTCGGCAAGACGTACGCCGACGAGCCGGACCGCCTCGTGGAGGCCCTCGCCGAGGACGAGGCGATCGCAGCCGCCGACACCCTCCTACTGACCGTGCCCAACCAACTCGGGGTCGAGTACAACGCCCACGTCCTCGAGGCGGTGCTCACGCACGTGGCCCCGGAGCTCGGCTGGCGCTGAGCATCCGGGACCACGGGTCGTCAGTTCCGGAAGTCCTCCGGGTCGACGTGCTGGATGAACTCGTTGAACTGGGCCAGGGTCTGCCCGGTGTCCTCGGTCACATCGGGAATCGCGGCCGCGGCCATCACCTCGTCCGCCACGAACATCGGCGCTTCGACCTGCAGGGCGAGGGCGATGGAGTCCGAGGGGCGGGCGTCCACGAGGTGGACGCCCGCCGGCGTCCGCAGGGTGATGGTCGCGTGGAACGTGCCCTCGACCAGACCGCTGACCTCGATGCGCTCCACCGTGGCCTCACAGGCCGACAGCAGGCTGACCATCAGGTCGTAGGTGAGGGGACGCTTGGGGACCTCGGCGTTTCCCGTGGCGATGATGATCGCGGCCGTCTCCATCGGCCCGATCCAGATCGGGAGCATGATGCCCGGATGGGCCTCGGAGTCGATCGGCTTGAGCAGCAGCACGGGGCCGCCCTCGGAGTCGACAGCCATCATGGCGACGTTCACCTGGATCATGGGGGGGAACCTCCCCTTGCGAATCGACGATCGGTCCCATCCATGCTAGAGGAGACCACAAGGGCGGCGGGAGCGTTGACCTACCGCTTGCCGGCCTCCTCCCCGTCGCCGCTGTAGGCCGGGGCGAGCAGGTCGTAGGCGGCTTCCCGGTGCTCGGCCTGGTCGATGCCGCCGAGTTCCTCCTCCGTGCTGATGCGGAAGCCCATCACGCGGTGGATCCCCCACGCGATGAGCGCGGTGACGGCGGCCGCGTAGACGGTCGTGACCACGACGGCCACCGCCTGGGAACCCAGGAGGGAGACCCCGCCGCCGAACAGCAGCCCAGCGCGTCCGTCGGGCTGCGGCACGGCCACGAGCCCGATCGCGACCGTGCCCCACAGGCCGGCCACGAAGTGGAGGCCGACGACGTCGAGGGAGTCGTCGATTCCCAGGTGGAACTTCACGTCCACGGCGAAGCAGCACAGCACTCCGGCCACGGCGCCGATCACCAGGGCGCCGAGCGGCGTCACGTACGCGCAGGCGGGGGTGATCGCCACCAGTCCGGCGACGATGCCCGAGGCCGCCCCGACCGAGGTCATCCGCCGGTCGCGGAGCTGTTCGGTGACGAGCCAGGCCATCAGTGCCGCGCCGGGCGCGACGAGGGTGTTGATCCAGATCAGCCCGCCCTCGGCGACCGAGGCCGCGGCACCCGCGTTGAACCCGAACCAGCCGAACCACAGCAGGGCGGCACCCAGCATCACGAAGGGGATGTTGTGCGGGCGGTGCAGGGACGGCGCGAAGCCCGCGCGGCGTCCGATGGTCATCGCCAACACGAGCGCGCCGACGCCGGCCGCCACGTGGACGACGAGTCCGCCGGCGAAGTCGAGCGCGTGGCCGACGACGGAGCCGACGGCGCCTTCGGGGCCGAGCAGGCCGCCACCCCAGACCATGAACGCGAGCGGGGCGTAGACCAACGTGACCCACAGGGGCGCGAAGACCAGCCACGCCTTGAACCTGGCCCGGTCGGCGACGGCTCCCGAGATGAGCGCGACGGCGATGATGGCGAAGGTCGCGGCGTAGCCCACCCGGATGAGCTGCTCCTCGGGGACGCCGATCAGGCCGAACGCCGTCATCGGGTCGGCGACGATGCCGGCGAGGCTGGTGCCGCCGCCGCTCATCGAGTAACCCCAGAGCACCCAGATGACCGCCACGAGGCCCATCGCGCCGAAGCTCATCATCATCATGTTGATGGCGGACCGTGCCCGCGACAGCCCACCGTAGAAGAACGCCAGCCCCGGCGTCATCACGAGGACCAGGGCCGCCGAGACCATGATCCAGACCTGGGACGCCACGCCCCACATCGCTTCGGTTTCCATCTCCCTGTTCCTTCCGCTCGTGCCGCCCCCCTCTGGGGCGACGGGACCATCACAGGGGATGGATGTTTCAACCGGCGACGTGTACGGCGTCGGTCGTGTTACGCCATGCAACGATCAGGAAACGGGGCCCCTCTGCCCGACGCGCTCCGGCGAACCCGAACACCGTTAACCCAAACGCCATGTCAAGGGCGCTGTTCCGCAACCCCACGGGGTTATGTTGGCCCGCGTGACTGGCACTGAACCCCTCAGGCGACTGCACGTGCCGGGGCTCCTCAACCTCCGAGACCTCGGGGGGATGGTGACGGTGGACGGTCGGCAACTCGAGTTCGGTCGCCTCTGGCGCAGCGAGAACCACACGGGCCTGCCGGCGTCCGCGTTGCAGCGGTTGGTGGAGGCGGGCCTGACCGACGTCGTCGACCTGCGCACCGACTTCGAGCTCGCGGGTTCCCCGTCCCCCTTGAAGTGCCTGCCCCGGGTCCGGTACCACCACCACAGCTTCTTCCGCGAGGCCGAGGACGACTTCGCGACCATCCTCGATCGCGCGTTGCCCTGGGTGGGGCACGGCCTCGAGGACCTGACGGGGGACGAGACCGCGGACAGCTACCTGGGCTTCCTGTCCGATCGACCCGACTCGGTCGTGAATGCGCTGCGCGCCGTGGCCAACGCCCGGGGCGCCGCGCTCGTGCACTGCGCGGTGGGCAAGGACCGGACCGGACTGCTGGTCGCCCTCGCCCTGACCCTGGTGGGTGTCTCGGCGGACGACGTGGCCGCCGACTACGCCCTGTCGACGTCGGCGATGGTCGGGGTCGTCGAGCGCCTGTGGACCGATCCCACCTACTCCACCGAGGCCAGTGACATCGACGAGGCCAAGCTCGCCGCCCGTCCCGAGACGATGCTCCTGGTGCTCAGCCACCTCGCGGAGTTGGGAGGCGTCCGGACGCTGCTGCGCGACTTCGGGTGGACCGAGGAGGACGACCAGCACCTGTCCCACCACCTCCTGGGCCGCTGAGACCGACAGGAGAGGCCACCGTCAGGGGCGACGGGGAGAGCGGGCCAACAGGCCGAGGCCGACGCCGGTGACCAGGGCGAACGTACCGGCCAGCAGGCCCAGCGCCACGAGGGTGGCCACCAGGGCCTCGCGCCCCCCTGCGAGTTCCGGCCGGGAGACGTTGAGGGCGAGCCACCCCACGCCCACGGCGAGCAGCGCGGCGATGAGTGTGACGGGGATCCACAGCCAGGCGCGGCGGACGACCCGCCGCAGCAGGAGCCACTGGAACACGGGCACGGCGAGCACCACCACGACGACCCCCGCGGCGAGGGCGGCCTGCATCCGTGGAGTGGAGAGGTCGAGTGGTTCCCCCACCACTCGCAGTGTCCCGGGCAGCATGCCCAGCACCCAGGCCACGAGCGCGCCCGCGGCGGTGACCAGCGCCCAGCCGGCGCGCGGAACCGCCACCACGGTCCCGTGGAGTGCACCGCCCTGGGCGATCCCGACCACCAGTCCCATGACCGCACCCGCGAGGGCGATGCCCGGGTAGGACGCCCACGTGGGCAGGTCGAGCCGGCGGACCACCTGGACACCGAAGGCCAGGGCGAAGAGGCCGAGCATGCCACCCAGGGTGACCATCACGATCCACCACACCGGCGCATACGGCCGCGGACCCGCCGCCGTGTGGCGCTGTTCGTCGGCCATGCTCCTCCTCGCTCCGGCCCCAGTCTTCCTCGTGGGACTCAGTGGCGGGGCAGGACCGTCAGGACGCGCTCGATGTGGTCGCGGAACTCGGACATGAACGCGGCGAGGAACTCGCGCGTCGCTTCGTTGGTCGGGTTGCCGTCCTCGTCGTAGTCCTCGGCATGGAACGAGATGTAAGCCTCGGGTGCCGTCAGGTGGCGCGTGTTGAGGAAGCTCAGGACGGCCCGCAGGCTGTGCTGGGCCAGCACGGTGCCGAGGGCCCCCGGCGATGCACCGATGACGGCGGTGGGCATGTGGTCGAGCGCGTTCTGGCCCCACGGCCGCGACGCCCAGTCGATCGCGTTCTTGAGCGCGCCCGGGATCGACCGGTTGTACTCGGGCGTGACGAACAGGATCGCGTGCGCACTGCCGATCGCCTCCTTGAGGGCGACGGCCTCCGGCGGATAGTTGGCGTCGAGGTCGCGGTTGTACAGCGGGAGGTCACCGATGGGGATCTCGAAGAACTCCAGGTCCTCGGGGGCGACGGCGATGACGGCCTTCGACAACACGCGGTTGATCGATTCGGTGGACAGGCTCCCCACGAAGTAACCGACACGGTAGGTCATGCTCACTCACTCTCCTTCGAGGTGCGAAAGGGGACTGCGGCTGTTTCACACTCAACGTAGGGCCGGACGCCCGTCCGCGGTAGGGAGCCGCGAAGAATGTCGGCTGGATGTGCGACGGTGGAACCATGACGCAGACCACACCCACGCTCTCTCTGCAGGACTCGGCACTGGCCATCCTGCGCGGGCTGACCGGACGAGGGGATGCCACCTTCCACCCCGGTCAGTTCGAGGCCATCGAGGCGCTGGTGGCCCGGCACGAGCGCGCGCTGGTCGTCCAGCGGACGGGGTGGGGCAAGTCCGCGGTCTACTTCATCGCCGCGCTGCTGCAGCGCCGGGCGGGCGCCGGTCCCGCGCTCATCGTGTCGCCGCTGCTGGCGCTGATGCGCGACCAGGTCGCGGCGGCTGAACGCGCCGGCGTCCGGGCCGCGGCCATCAACTCCGCGAACGTGACCGAGTGGCGGTCGATCGAGCAGCACCTGGCCGATGACGACGTCGACGTGCTGTTCGTGTCGCCGGAGCGCTTGGTGAATCCCCGGTTCCGGGCCGAGCAACTGCCGAGCCTGGTCGAGCGCTGTGGCCTGCTGGTGATCGACGAGGCCCACTGCATCAGCGACTGGGGCCACGACTTCCGGCCCGACTACCGGCGCATCCGTGACCTGATCGCCGCGTTGCCGGCGTCCGTGCCGGTGCTCGCGACCACGGCGACCGCCAACGAACGGGTCGTCGCCGACGTGGCCGAGCAGATGGCCGCCGGCGGTCACGAGGTGTTCACCCTGCGCGGCGCCCTCGCTCGCGACTCGTTGCGCCTCGGGGTTCTGGAGTTGGGCACGCCCGCGCGACGGCTCGCCTGGCTCGCCGAACACCTCGACTCCCTGCCGGGCAGCGGCATCGTGTACTGCCTGACGGTGTCCGCGGCCGAGGACGCCGCGGCGCTCCTCACGAAGGCGGGCCATCGCGTCCTGCCCTACACGGGCCGCACCGACGCCGCCGAGCGGGAGGCCGCGGAGGATGCCCTGAAGCGCAACGAGGTGAAGGCGTTGATCGCCACGTCGGCGTTGGGCATGGGCTTCGACAAGCCCGACCTGGGCTTCGTGGTCCACGTGGGGGCGCCCTCGTCGCCCGTGGCGTACTACCAGCAGGTCGGCCGCGCGGGACGCGCCACGGACCGGGCCGACGTCCTGCTCCTGCCGGGCACGGAGGATCGGGAGATCTGGCACTGGTTCGCCACCAACGCGATGCCGACCCAGGCGAAGGCGGACGCCGTGCTCGACGCGCTGGCCGCCGCGGACGGGCCGCTGTCGGTGGCCGCGCTGGAGGCACGGGTGGACATCCGGCGCAGTCCGCTGGAGTTGTTGCTCAAGGTGCTGGCCGTCGACGGTGCGGTGGAGTACGGGCAGGGTGGCTGGGTGAGCACCGGAGCCCCGTGGAGCTATGACGCCGAGCGCTACGACCGGGTCGCCGCCGCCCGGGTCGCCGAGCAGCAGGCGATGCTCGCCTACGAGCGCCTGTCCGGCCCCGGTGACGGAGACGGGCCGGACGATCCGGCACGCACGTGCCGCATGGCCTTCCTGACCGCTTCGCTGGACGACCCGCACACCGAGGCCTGCGGCCGCTGCGACCTGTGCACGGCGCCCTGGTACCCGACGGGTGTGACGGTCCCCGTCCTGGACCGTGCGCGAGACACCCTCGACCACGTCGGCGTCCCCATCGCGCCACGCGCCCAGTGGCCGACGGGGCTGGACACACTCGGCCTGCTGGTGGACGGCCGACCGGTGAAGGGCAGGATCTCCCCCGCGGAACAGGTCCTGGAAGGGCGCGTGGTCGCGCGGCTCACCGACCTCGGCTGGGGCGGACGCCTGCGCGACCTGTTCGCCACGGACACCGACGGCCGGCCGGTCGACTCCGACGTGCCGGCTGAGCTGGGGCGGGCCATCGTGCGCGTGCTGGCGGGGTGGGACTGGGCCGAGCGCCCCGCGGCCGTGGCCTGGGTGCCGAGCCTGGGGCGTCCGCGGTTGGTGCAGTCGCTCGCCACCGGTATCGCCAGCGTCGGGCGACTCGAACTCCTGGGTCCCCTGGAGCTCAACCCCTCGGCCGAGCCCCTGCGCGGGTCGACGAACTCGGCCTACCGGGTGCGCGACGTGTGGGGTCGCTTCCGGGTGCCGGAGGCCATGGCCGAGCGCCTGGCCGGGCTGTCCGGCCCCGTGCTGCTGGTGGACGACCTGGTCGATTCACGGTGGACCCTGGCGATCGCCGGCCGCCTGCTCCGCCGGGCAGGTGCGGACGCCGTCCTGCCGCTGGCGCTGGCGTCCGTCGGCTGACGGCGGGTCGCGGATCTCCACGGCCCGGGAAGGCCCACCGTCGCCCTTGTTTTTACCAGCGACATCTGTATTTAATGGGTCATCCGAGCAGGGAGCGCTACCCCCCTTGCCAAGGGAGGCCACTCCCGAGGAGGCGAGCCATGTCCGCCCTCGACACCACCTCGGTGGTCGCCCGCGAGGCGGCGCCGAGACCGGCCAGACGAGCAGTGCGCGGCGCTTGGATCGCCCGCGTCCTGACCACCACCGACCACAAGGTCATCGGGAACATGTACTTCGTCACCACGATGGCCTACTTCCTGTTCGGCGGCATCCTGGCGCTGCTGGTCCGCTCGGAGCTGGCCTTCCCCGGGCTGCAGTACTTCCACTACGAGCGCTACAACCAAGTGTTCACGATGCACGGCACGATCATGTTGCTGTTCTTCGCCACTCCCCTCTTCGTGGGTTTCGCGAACGCGATCGTGCCGCTGCAGATCGGCGCGCCCGACATGGCGTTCCCCCGGCTCAACGCCCTGGCGTACTGGCTCTACCTCTCGGGTTCGCTCGTCGCCGTCTCCGGCTTCCTCACGCCCGACGGGGCGGCCTCCTTCGGGTGGTTCGCCTACGCCCCGCTCAACCTGACGGTGCACTCGCCCGGGCTCGGCGGCGACCTGTGGGCCGTCGGCCTGTACATCTCGGGGCTGGGGACGATCCTCGCGTCGGTGAACCTCGTCACCACCATCGTGACGCTCCGGGCCCCCGGGATGACCCTGTGGCGCATGCCGATCTTCTGCTGGAACATCCTGCTCACGTCGATCATGGCGCTCATCGTGTTCCCCGTGCTTGCGGCCGCCCTGCTGGTCCTGCTGTCCGACCGGGTGCTGGGCACGCACATGTTCGATCCGGCCACGGGCGGAGCGCTGCTCTGGCAGCACCTGTTCTGGTTCTTCGGGCACCCCGAGGTGTACATCATCGCGCTGCCGTTCTTCGGCATCATCAGCGAGGTCATCCCGGTGTTCTCCCGCAAGCCGATCTTCGGCTACGTCGGCCTCGTCGCCGCCACCATCGCCATCACCGCCCTGTCGATGTCGGTGTGGGCACACCACATGTTCGCCACGGGAGCGGTGTCGCTGCCCTTCTTCTCGTTCATGTCGTTCATGATCGCCGTGCCCACCGGGGTGAAGTTCTTCAACTGGATCGGCACCCTGTGGGGCGGTTCGGTCCGCCTCGACACCCCCCTGCTGTGGACGGTCGGGTTCCTCACCACCTTCCTGTTCGGCGGCCTGACCGGCGTCATCCTCGCCAGCCCGCCCCTCGACTTCCACGTCACCGACACCTACTTCGTGGTCGCCCACTTCCACTACGTCGTGTTCGGCACCGTGGTCTTCGCGATGTTCGCCGGCTACTACTTCTGGTGGCCGAAGATCACCGGGCGGATGTTGGACGAGCGGTGGGGCAAGGTGCACTTCTGGCTGCTGTTCATCGGGTTCCACACGACGTTCTTGGTGCAGCACTGGCTGGGGGTGGAGGGGATGCAACGCCGCATCGCCGACTACCTGCCGGGGGAGGGCTTCACCTTCCTCAACCAGGTGTCGACGGTGGGCGCCTTCCTCCTCGCGGCGTCCATGCTGCCGTTCGCGTGGAACGTGTACATCACCATGACCAAGGCCCCCCGCGTCACCCGCGACGACCCCTGGGGTTGGGGTCGCTCGCTGGAGTGGGCGACGTCCTGTCCCCCACCGCGTCACAACTTCGAGAAGCTCCCCCGGATCCGCTCCGAGTCGCCCGCGTTCGACCTGCACCACCCCGAGTTGCGGACCACCGAGGCGGTCGTGGTCGCCAAGGAGGCACACGAGCCGGAGTGACCCGCGGCGTCCGGCGATCAGGGGATGTAGCGCATCGGGTCCACGGGCTTGCCGTTCTCGTAGACCTGCAGGTGCAGGTGGCACTCGGTCGACAGGCCGGTCGACCCGACGTAGCCGATGAGTTCGCCCATGCCGACCCGCTGGCCGGCCCGGACGGTGATGCGGGACTGGTGCGCGTACCCGGTCATGACGGACTTCCCGCCGACGACCCCGTGGTCGATGATCACGTAGTTGCCGAACCCGCCCTGGGGGCCGGCCTTCACCACGGTGCCCGACTGGGCGGCGTACAGCGGGACGCCGCAGGCCGCACCCCAGTCGTTGCCGTTGTGCAGCCGCCAGTACTTCAGGATCGGGTGGAAGCGCATTCCGAAGGGTGACCCCGGACGGGCCAGCACCGGGCGGATGAAGCCCTGCGGGCTGAGGATCATCTGGGCGCCGCTGTCAGCCAGCGGGTACGTGCGGGGATCGCGCGAGACGACGCCCATGGCGACGAGGCGGGCGATGTCCTCCCGCGACGCCCCGTGGGCGAGTTGGTCGGCGACCTGGGCCGCGATCTCCGCCTCCACCTGGGCCTCGTCGGCGAGCAACGCCTCGTACTGGGCGTTGTCGGCGTCCAGCGCGGCCTGGGCCTCGGCGCGGAACTGCTCGTTGCGCGCCACGAGGGCGGCCACGTCCGCCTCCTGCACGACGGCGTCCTTCTCGAGCTCCTTGATGCGCGCGACATTCTCGGCACTCCGCTGCTTGTCAGCGGCCACCTTGGCCTCGATCGCGGCCTGAGCGGCCTCGGCGTCCGCGAGGCGACGCTCCAGCAACTCCAACTCGGCGAGCCGCTGGGCGGTGGCGTCGAAGATCGTCGTGTCCCACTGCAGGCGCTGGCCCATCTCGCTCAGGTTCCGCCCGCCGAGCACCACGGCGATCCCACTGATGCCGCTCTGCCGCTGGTAGGCCTCGCGCGCGGCCTTGCTGATCAGACGCTGTTGGTCGGCGACCCTGTCGCGCGCCTCGGCGGTGGCGGCCCTGGCCTGCCGGAGCAACTCCTGCTGCCGGGCCAGCTCGGCGTCGAGCTCCTCGTCCAGTCGCTGGGCCTCGGCGAGCTCCGCGCGGGTGTTCTCGAGGGTCGACCTGGCCTCGTCCAGCTGCCGCTGGGAGGCCTCGAGAGCTGCCGTGGCCCCGTTGAGGGCGGAACTGTGCTCGTCGATCAGGGCACGACTCTGTTCCAGATCGCGGACGATCTGCGCATGACGGTCGGACAAAGGGTCGGCGCTCGCGGGCGACATGACGCCCAACGCGAGGGCGATGCCGGCGGCTCCGGCGACGAGCCCGCGAAGGGCACGCCTGCCGGGAGCCGTGGAGCAGGCGGAGGAAGACACCTGTCGCACGTTCATCCCCTTACGGATCGGTGTGGCGATGACGACGCTAGGCGACCGGCTCGCCGCTACGCCGTTCGCCGCGCCGAGGATGACCGCATACACAAGCCGATCCGTGCGCGGCACACTGGAGGACAGGCCCAACAGAGGAGAACGCCATGCCCCACCAGCCCACCGGCCCCATCGAAGAACTGCGCGACAACCTCACCGGTTCGGCAGCAGGCGATTTCGCACCGCGCATCCCGGGCGACGACGTCGACCACACCCAGATGCCCATCGATGGCGATGTCAGCCCCCTCGACCGGCCCGCCGACGCAAAGTCGCCCAAGACCCGGCCACAGGACGCCGACGGGGCCCCCGAGCTCTGATGCTCCTGGACGACTTGGCCGAGGCCTCCGAGCGCGTCGCGGCCACCCGCTCGCGCAGCCAGAAGATCACCATTCTGGCCGAGGTGCTCTCGCGCGCCTCCACTGACGAGGTCGAGGTCATCGCGAGTTACCTCGCCGGCGCCATCCCCCAGCGGCGCACCGGCGTGGGGTGGCGCTCACTCAGCGAGCCGCCGCCCGCGGCGTCCGAACCGACGCTGGCCGTGCTGGAGGTGGACGCCGCCCTGAGCCACCTGGCCACGCTGGAGGGGCCGGGCTCACAAGGGGCACGCACAAGGATGCTGGGCGACCTGCTCGCCCGGGCGACGGACCGCGAGCAGCGGTACCTGTCCGGGCTGATCACCGGCGCCCTGCGCCAGGGCGCCCTCGCCGGACTGCTGGTGGACGCCGTGGCCCACGCCTCGGGCGTCCCGCTGGCCGCGGTCCGGCGGGCGGCCATGCTCGCGGGCTCGATCCCGGCGGTCGCGGCCACGGCCCTCGCCTCCGGCGAGCACGGGCTCAGCGCCATCACCGTCCAGGTGTTCACCCCGGTCCTGCCGATGCTGGCGGCGTCCGCGGCCACGGTCTCGGACGCGCTGGCCAAGGCGGCACCCGGGCGTCCGGTCGCGGTGGAGGCGAAGCTGGACGGCATCCGCATCCAGGCCCACAAGCGCGGGGACGAGGTACGGCTGTACACCCGCTCGCTGGACGACGTGACCGCGCGGTTCCCCGAACTCGTCGAGGTCGTGCGCTCCGTCGACGCGGACACCCTCATCGCCGACGGCGAGGCGCTCGCCCTGGACGCCGACGGACGCCCACGGCTGTTCCAGGACACGGCGTCCGGCGCGGCCGGCGGGCTGACCCCCACCTTCTTCGACGCGCTGTTGATCGATGACGAACCCCTGCTCGACCGGCCGCTGCACGAACGGGTCGCACGCCTGGCCGACCTCGTGCCGATCAGGCACATGATCCAGCGCACCATCACCGACCAGCCCCTCATCGCCGAATCGTTCACCGAGCACGTGCTGGCCCAGGGCCACGAGGGAGTCGTCGTGAAGGACTTGGACGCCCCCTACGAGGCCGGACGCCGCGGCTCGGCCTGGGTGAAGGTCAAGCCGGTCCACACCCTCGACCTGGTGGTGCTGGCCGTCGAGTGGGGTTCCGGGCGCCGGCGGGGCTTGCTGTCCAACATCCACCTGGGCGCGCGGGATCCCGACACGGGTGGCTGGGTGATGTTGGGGAAGACCTTCAAGGGCATGACCGACGAGATGTTGGCCTGGCAGACCGAGCGGTTCCTCGAACTGGAGACCCACCGCGAGGGTCACGTCGTCCACGTCCGGCCCGAGCAGGTCGTGGAGATCGCCTTCGACGGCCTGCAGCGCTCGACGCGCTATCCCGGCGGCGTCGCCCTCCGGTTCGCGCGCGTCGTTCAGTACCGGGACGACAAGGCGGCCGCGGAGGCGGACACGATCGCGGACGTGAGGGCCCTCAGCGCGCCGACCATGGCCCCGGAGAAGCTCTCACCGTTGACCTGTCGGCTGCCGGAGTGACGTCCCCGGGTCCTGACTGGGCCCGGAGTGACGTCTGGGATGGCCGCGCATGATCACCGGCCCGGAACGGCCGTGCGGCCCGCCGTTGGGGCGGGCCGCACGCAGTTGATGTGACTTCCTGGGGGAAACCACTGTCGCCGGGGTGGGGGCATTCTCATCCTCGCACCCCCACAGGATGGGACAATCCCGAGCATGCTGGGTAGGGGCACGCCTCCCCTCCCCCAAAAGGACGAGGGGACATCCGCCGAACGATGCGCTCCCCCCGAACGGAATCGACTCTGGCAACGGGCGTCGCGTCGGCACACCCCCCACCGGCCAGATGTGACAGCGACCGAATTGTGATCGACCTGTGACCTCCCGACGGGGCAGTTTGAGCCTCGCTCAGGCCTCGCGGCCGCGGCGGAACCGGCGCTTGAGCCGCAGGTCCGGCGGCAGGGCGGGAGCCTTGAGGCGATCCACGCTGCCGCGATAGCCCGCCACGCGGCCGAAGCGGTCCTCGGGGGCGTCGTTCCACTCCTCGCGCAGGCGCACGATGTCGGCGTGGTCGCGGCCGATGAAGTTCCACCACATGACGATGCCCTCGTCGAACGGCTCCCCGCCGAGCAGCATCACGCGCGCCGGGGCGTCCGTGGGGTTGTGGAGGCGTAGGTGGTCCAGGCCGGCGTCCCGGACGCCGAGCACCGCGTTGTCCAGGCGGACCCCGTCGAAGTCGACGTGGCCGGTGTCGACGAGGACGCCGTGCTCGAAGCCGGGGTCGACGGCACCCTCCCACGTGGCGCCGGCCTCGATCAGCACCTCTGAGCCGAGGAGCGGCGTCTCGGTGTGGACCGGCGAACCCTGGTCACCTAGGCGTCCGATGAACGTACGCGCCCGCACGCCGGGAGCGACCTCGTGCACATCCGGCACGAAGTGCTGGAACTCGCGGGTCAGGTCGGCGGAATCCTCGGGCAGGACGACCCACAGCTGGACGCCGTGCAGCGCGGCCCTGCTCTCGGTCGAGACCTCGGAGTGGGCAATGCCGTACCCCGACGTCATGAGGTTGACCTCGCCAGGGCGCACCATCGCATGGACGCCGCCCGAGTCACGGTGCTCGATCTCGCCGCTGAACAGCCACGAGACGGTCTGGAGCGAGGTGTGGGGGTGCGGCGGCACGTCCATGCACGCGCCCTCCTCGGGCCCGTAGTGGTCGACGAAGCACCAGGCTCCCACGAAGGAGCGGCTCATGTTCGGAAGGGTGCGGCGGACGCGCAGCGCGTCCTCGCCGCCGAGCGGGACATCCTTGGGCGGGTAGGTGTCGACCTGCGCGGCCGGGTGCCGTTCCCCGTGCTCGCAGACGCGCACCTGCGGATCGACCTCGGTGTTGCTCATGGCACCCCTCCTCGCTCGTTCCCCCAGCCGTTCCCCCAGCGTAGGCCCCCTCCCCTAGGCTGGCGGGCATGCTTGAACCCTTCGATGCCGTCGACGTCATCCGCACCAAGCGGGATTCCGGCCGCCTCTCCGACGCCCAGATCGACTGGGTCGTGGACGCCTACACCCGCGGGGTCGTGGCCGACGAGCAGATGGCGGCGCTGGCGATGGCGATCCTCCTCAACGGCATGGACCGCGAGGAGATCTCCCGGTGGACCAACGCCATGATCGCCTCCGGCGAGCGGTTGGACTTCTCGGTGCTCGGCCCCACGGCGGACAAGCACTCCACGGGCGGGGTGGGCGACAAGATCACGCTGCCGCTGGTGCCGCTGGTGGCGAGCTTCGGCGTCCGGGTGCCGCAGTTGTCGGGCCGTGGCCTCGGCCACACGGGCGGGACGCTGGACAAGATGGAGTCGATCCCCGGCTGGCGGGCGAGCCTCTCCAACGACGAGATGATGACGATCCTGCGCGAGGTCGGCGGCGTCATCTGCGCGGCGGGCGCGGGCCTGGCCCCGGCCGACAAGAAGTTGTACGCGCTGCGCGACACGACCGGGACGGTCGAGGCGATCCCCCTGATCGCGAGCTCGATCATGAGCAAGAAGATCGCCGAGGGCACCGGCGCGCTGGTGCTCGACGTGAAGACCGGCGCGGGGGCGTTCATGCGCGAGGAGTCGCAGGCCCGCGAACTCGCCCGCACCATGGTCGACCTCGGCACGGACGCCGGGCTGCGGACCGTCGCCCTGCTGACCGACATGTCGGTGCCGCTGGGCCTGGCGGTCGGCAACGCGCTGGAGGTGCGCGAGTCCGTCGAGGTGCTCGCGGGCGGCGGCCCCGCCGACGTCATCGAGCTCACCGTCGCCCTGGCCCGCGAGATGCTCTCGGCCGCCGGCCGTCCGGACGCCGACGTCGAGGCCGCCCTGGCCGACGGCCGCGCCATGGACGTCTGGCGGCGCATGGTCGCCGCCCAGGGTGGCGACCCGGACGCCGACCTCCCGGTCGCGGCGCACACGCACACGATCACCGCCGACGCTGACGGCGTCCTCACCGACATGGACGCCTTGGGCGTCGCCGTGGCCGCGTGGCGCCTGGGTGCGGGCCGGGCCCGCAAGGAGGACCCGGTCGACTTCGCCGCCGGCGTCCTGCTGCACGCCAAGCCGGGCGACGCCGTCAAGGCCGGTGACGCCGTGATGACCCTCCACACCTCGGACGAGGCCAAGTTCGACCGCGCCCTCGAGGCGCTCGACGGCGCCCTCACCTGGGCCGCGCCCCACACGAAGGTCGAGCGCGGCCCGATCGTGATCGACCGGATCGCCTAGGGTCCCCAGGCCTGTGCGGTGTGGCGGTTGCCATCGCGCCCGGTATAGGTGACGGTCGGCCCCTGGCCCCACTCGTCCTGGATCTGCGGGGCACGGAACCCCTCGTGCACGAGCGTCCTGCCGTCGGGCAAGGTCTTCGACTCACGGGGGATCACCGACTCGACCTCCTGGCCGAAGTCCCACGTCACCGACGCCGGGTCGGCGCCCGACGGCAGGGACAGGGTGAACTCGATGGAGTCCGAATCCTGCCCACCGATCGCGGTGACCGCGATCCGGTCGGTGTCGAGGTGACGGATCGAGGCCTGCTTCGGCTCGACGCCGAAGGACAGCACGAAGCCCGCCTTGACCCAGGTGTCGTCGAGGAAGTGCACGGCGGGCTCGTTCCAGAGGCTCGGGAACGTCGCCGCCGGCAGCTCGCGCCCGTCGGAGCTGAAGACGCGGCCGTCCGCGGTGCCCCAGTACAGGCGCTGACCCTGTTCCGGCATCTGCGTCGCCGCGGCCGCGACGAGGTCGGTCCCGGGGACCTTCGCGATCTTGGTCTGGCTCCCCTCGGAGCCCACCTCGTCCACGAAGGTGGCCCAGGCCGCGTCGCGCGGCAGCACCGCGATCACCCAGAACTTGCCCGGGACGTTGGTGCGCGTGGTGGCTGCCCTCCCCTGCGGAGCCGCCAGGACCGCCGTGTCCGAGGCGTCGGCGTCCAGCCCGGTGAACCGGACGCCATCGCCGTCGGCCTCCACCCGGACCTTCCCCGTCCCGTCCCTGAACTGGAGGTCGATCACCGCGGCTGCGCCGGTGCCCGCCACAGCCGAGGGCGACGCTGACGCCGTGGGCAACGGTTCCACGCTCGGCGTGGTCAGGGGATCAGGCACGGCCCGACGGTCCTCGTCGGCGACCACGCGCCACAGCGCCCAGACGGCCATGGCCACGACGGCCAGCAGCGCCACGGCGATGACGAGCCGCCGCACCAGCAGGCTGGTTCGGGCACGGCGGGCCTCGACCAGGACCGCGTCGGCGTCCAGGGAGAGGTCCAGCCGGTCGGCGGCTCCGTGCAACTGCGCGCGGACCAGGTCCTCGAGCTCGTTCATCGCACCTCTCCTTCCGTGACGAGATGGTTCCTCAGGGCGGCCAGGGCCTTGTGGGCGGTGGACTTCACCGTCCCGACGGAGATGTTCAGGACCTCGGCGGTCTGCGCCTCGGTGAGGTCCTCGTAGTAGCGCAGGACGACCACGCGTCGCTGCTGGGGCGGCAGGATGGCCAGCATCCGCTGCACGTGGAGCTGGTTGTCGACGTCGGCGTCGAACTGCCCGGCGGGACGGTCGAACACCTCCGCGACGCTGACCTCCCCGTGCCTCTTGCGCCAGCGGTCGATGTTGTCGTTCGTCATCGCCCGCCGGGTGTACGCCAGGGCGGTGGCGGGGTCGATCCGATTCCATGCGAGGTAGGACTTCACCAGCGCCGCCTGCACGAGTTCGGCTGCGGCGTCCGCGCTCCCGGTGAGCAACCACCCGGTTCGCAGCAACGATGGGCTCGCCTCCCGCACGAACGCCGTGAACGCCTCATCCCGCGTCATGTCCAGCTCCTGTCACACCCCCACTACGGACGAGGCGCCCGGAAGGTTGCCTCAGGCGTCCAAGCCCTCCAGGGCTTGGGCAAGGTCGTCCCAGAGGTCCTCGACGTCCTCCAGCCCGACCGACAGCCGCAGCAGGCCCTCCGGCACCGTCTCCGGCTCGGACGGGATGCGCCTGCGCCGCTCGATCAGCGACTCGACCCCACCCAGGCTCGTCGCCGGCGTCCACAGCCGGACGCGCTGGGTCACGGCCGTCGCCGCCTCCCGACCCCCGACGGGCTCGAAGGCGACCATCGCGCCGAACCCGCGCATCGTGCGCGCGGCGACCTCGTGCCCGGGATCGCTGGGCAACCCCGGGTGACGCACGCGTTCCACCGCAGGGTGTGCCGCGAGGCGCCGGGCGATCTCGGCGGCGGTGTCCTGCTGCCGCGCGAGCCGGACGCCGAGGGTCCGCACCCCGCGCAGCGCCAGCCACGCCTCGAAGGAGCCCGGGATGGCGCCCAGCAGCGTCCGGTGCTCGACGATCCTGGCCCGCAGGTCGGCGTCCGCCGTGACGAGGACGCCCAGGATCACGTCCGAGTGGCCCGCCAGGTACTTGGTCGCCGAGTGCATGACCACGTCCGCCCCGACCGTGAGCGGGTTCTGCAGCAGCGGCGTGGCGAAGGTGTTGTCGACCCCGACACGGACCCCCGCCGCCCTCGCCGCCTCGACCAGTGCGGGAACGTCCGCGACCTCGAGCAGCGGGTTGGTGGGTGACTCCAGCAGCAGCCAGTCGGCGTCCGGGAGGGCCGCGCGCACGGCGTCCGTGTCGGAGACGTCGACGAGGGTGAGCCGGAGGTCACCCGCGGCGTCCAACCGGCGCGCCAGCGCGAGCATCGCGTTGTACGTGGTCTCCCCCATCACGACGCGTGCCCCGCGCGGCACCAGCGAGAACAGGGCGGCGCCGGCCGCCATGCCGGACGCGAACGCGACGGCCCCTCCGCGAGCACCCTCCAGTGCACCGACGACCTCCTCGAAGGCCGTCCACGTCGCGTTGTCGGTGCGTCCGTAGACCGGTACCCCCTCGGCGAAGTCACCCGGGGTCACGAAGGTGCTGCTCAACTCGACGGGCGGGTTCACCCCGGCGCCGGTCGTGCGCGGCGGACGCCCGAGCGCGACCGCCAGGGTCTCCGGGGCGAGCCCCTCGGGGTGGTGGGTGGTGTGCTCGTTCACAGGCGTTCCTTCGCTGCGTGGTACTCGGCCTCCAAGCGGTCGACGAGGGCGGCGACGCTGGGGACGTCGTCGATCGCGGCCACCCCGTGGCCCGCCGACCAGATGTCCCGCCACGCCTTGGCGTCCGACTCGGTGGGGTTGGTGACGTGCCCGAGATCGACGGGGCCGGCCGGGGCGTCCGGGTCCAGGCCGGCGGCGGCGAGTGACGCCCTCAGGAAGTTCGCGGGGATCGTGCTCACCGAGGGGGTGTACAGGACGTCGCGCCGGTCGGCGTCCACGATCATGCGCTTGTAGGCGTCGCTGGCACCTGACTCGGTCGTCGCGACGAACCGGGTCCCGACGTAGGCGAGGTCGGCGCCCATCGCGCGGGCGGCCAGGACGTCCGCGCCCGTGGAGATCGCCCCGGCCAGCAGGACGAGCCCGTCGAACCACGGTCGGACGGACGCCATGAGCGCGAACGGGCTGGTGTCCCCCGCGTGGCCGCCCGCACCGGCCGCGACGAGGATGAGCCCGTCCACCCCGGCCGCGGCGGCCTTGCGGGCGTGCCGTTCGTTCGTGACGTCGTGCAGGACGATGCCGCCCCAGCCATGCACGGCGTCCACCACCTCGGACGCCGCACCCAGCGACGTGATCACGATGGGGACGCGGTGGCGGGCCAGGACGGCCAGGTCGTCGCGGACGCGCCGGTTCGACGAGTGGACGATCAGGTTGACGGCGAACGGGGCGTCGTCGGGGGCGAGTTGGTCGGTGATGGTGGAGAGCCACGCGTCGAGACCCTCGGTGGTGCGCACGTTGAGCGCCGGGAAGGACCCGACGATCCCGGCCCGGCAGCACGCGAGGACGAGGTCGGGGTTGGACACCAGGAACATGGGCGCCGCCACGATCGGCAGGCGCAGCCCCGCGAGCTCCTGACCCATGTCCTGCTCCAGCGTGCGCGCCATGGTGCCTCCCTCGTCAGACCGTCAGGGCAAGCGTAGGGTGAAGTGGCAAGGAGGAATCATGCCGAAGACGAATCGCGACGGCTCGGCGAAGAAGTCCGAGTTGCCCTCGACCCTGGAGCGGTCATCCGCCAAGGCCCAACGCTCCTACGCCCACACCTACGACGCCGCCATCGAGGAGTACGGCGGCGACGAGGAGCGCGCCCAACGGACGGCGTGGGCGGCCGTCAAGCACTCCTACGAGAAGGTCGGCGACCACTGGGAGGCCAAGGACGAGCGCGGCCCCTCGGACGAGCGCGCCGCACGCGGCGGGCGCACCGGCGGCGCGACCGCCGGCGGGGTGGACGCCAACGCCACCAAGGAGCACCTGCTGCAGCGGGCGCGCCAGCTCGACGTGAAGGGCCGGTCGTCCATGACGAAGGCGGAACTCGTCGAGGCGCTGCAGAAGGCCAACGACCGCGCCACCCGCAAGGCCCGCCAGGACTGACCGCACACGTGGCGTCCGGGTGGAAGGATGGGCTCCACACGCTTGGAAGGGGACCCATGTACACGCCGGCCGAGAACCGCTACGACACGATGCAGTACCGACGGATCGGGCGGTCCGGGCTCCGCCTGCCCGCCGTGAGCCTGGGACTGTGGCACAACTTCGGTGACGACGTGCCGTTCGAGCGCCAGCGGGACATCCTCACGACCGCGTTCGACCACGGGGTCACCCACTTCGACCTGGCCAACAACTACGGACCGCCGTTCGGGTCCGCCGAGGTGCACTTCGGACGCCACCTGCGCGAGTCGTTCGCGGGCCTGCGCGACGAGCTGGTCATCTCGAGCAAGGCCGGTTGGGACATGTGGCCCGGCCCCTACGGCGGCGTCGGCGGGACGCGGAAGTACCTCATCGCGTCCTGCGACCAGTCGCTCAAGCGCATGGGACTCGACTACGTCGACATCTTCTACCACCACCGTCCGGACCCGAACACGCCCCTGGAGGAGACCATGGGCGCACTCGACCACATCGTCCGGACGGGCCGCGCGCTCTACGTCGGCATCTCGTCATACTCGCCCGAACTGACCGCCGAGGCCGCCCGCATCCTCGCCGACCTGGGCACGCCGCTGCTGATCCACCAGCCGAGCTACTCGATGCTCAACCGCTGGATCGAGACCGACGGGTTGCTCGACACCTTGTCGGACGTGGGCGCCGGCTGCATCGCGTTCTCGCCGCTGGCCCAGGGCATGCTGACCGACCGCTACCTGGGAGGCGTGCCCGAGGGGTCGCGGGCGGCCCAGGGCAAGTCGCTGGCCCCGGACCTGCTGAGCGATGAGGCACTGCGTCACATCCGGGCCCTGAACGCCATCGCGTCCGGCCGCGGCCAGTCGCTGGCGCAGATGGCGCTCGCGTGGGCGTTGCGGGACGACCGGGTGACGTCCGTCCTGATCGGGGCATCGCGCTCGGAGCAACTGCTCGACAACCTGGGGGCGCTGCAGAACCTGGACTTCACCGACGACGAACTCGCCGCGATCGACGAGCACGCCGTCGACGGTGGCATCGACCTCTGGAGGACGGCCCGCGAGTCGGTCTCCTGAGCTCACGGCCCCGGCCCGGGTGGGGGTGTCGCAGGACTGGGCGAGTGATGCAGATCTGCATCACTCGCCCAGTCCGCGACACGACACCTACGCCGTCCGCGGAGTCGGCGGCGAGGAGCCTCACCGAGCCTGCAGCAGGCTCAGCCTTTCGTAGTACTCGTCGGTGCTGAGGTCACCCTCGGCGTAGCGCTGGGCCAGGATCCGCTCAGCGCTGTCGAAGCCGGACGCCACGGCCGCGGCCCCGGCCCCCAGCGCGGCCCGGCGTGGCGAATCCCACAGGAACGGACCGAGGCGTCCGCGCCGGGACAGGACGACCAGGAAGATCGCCAGGGCGATGAGCCACATCATGGCTCAGGCCTCCTTGCGCCCGCCGCGCAGCGCGGTGGACCGCTCGAGGTACTCCTCGGGCGAGATCTCACCCTTGGCGAGGCGATCGGCGAGGGTGGCGAGGGCGGCGTCCTCGGGTGAGGGCTGGCCCCACGGGCCGAAGCCGCGGCCCCCGAAACCGGGACCGTGGCCGGGCATGCCCTCGTGGCGCGGATCCCAGCGGACCGGGCCGACGTGGCCGTGCTTGAGCAGCTTGATGATGACGATGACGGCGAGGATGGTGAGCAGCAGGCCGGGCAGCATCATCAGTGGGCCCATGCCCATGTGACCCATCTGGCCCATGCGACCCCCCATGTCGAGGAGAACAGGTGCGTTGAACATGGTTCCATCCAACCCGCCGGGGCTGTCTCCGTCATCGGCCCTCGCGATGACTCGGCTGTGAGCCCCGTACGTCAGCGTGCGTACGCCGCATTACGGGGTGGGGCCGACGCGGTGGACCGCCGATCCCCGTAGCCTTCCCACCATGGACACCCGTGTGCGCACCGTGCTGGCGGCCCTGGTCGCCGGCGGCGCCCTGGCGGTCGGGTGGCGGGCCCGGTCGTTCAGCCGCATGATGGGCGACGCGATGGTGGGGCCGGGTCACATGGCCCCGACGCCCGCCCCGCCGACGCTCCCCGCCCCGTCACCCCTCGACCTCCCCGTCTGGGGCGCGATCCTCGTCGTGTGCGCCGGCATCGTGCTGTTGCCCCGGCGTCCGCTCGCCGGCTACCTCGTCGGCATCGCCGGCCTGGTCGCGTACGGCGCCCTGGACGGCCCGTCCTTCGCCGGCTTCCTGCCCGCGCTCATCCTGTCGATCGGGCTGCTCCGCCACCGTGGCACCGCGCGCACGGCGCCCTGGGTGTCGCTCGTCCTGCTCGCGCTGTGGGCCACGTGGTGGGACGCGCCGGCCCTCGGCCTCACCGACTGGCGGATGTGGACGTCGGTGGTGTCCCAGTTCCTCTGGGTCCTCGTCCCGACCCTGCTCGTGGCGTTCGCTCACGACCGTCGCGCCGCCCGCGAGCACGAACGCGCCGAGGCGATCGAACGCGCGGCGTCCGACGAACGGCTGCGGCTGGCCCGGGAGATCCACGACGTGGTGGGGCACTCCCTGTCGATGATCTCGCTGCAGTCCGCCGTTGCGCTCCGCGTCCTGGACGCCGACCCGATCCAGGCTCGTACATCGCTCGAGGCCATCCGCTCCTCATCCAAGGACGCCCTCACCGAACTCCGCCGCACCCTGGGCGTCTTCCGCGGGGACGACACCACCCCGCTCGCCCCGACCCCCGCCCTGAGTTCCATCCCCCGACTGGTGGCGGACGTGCGCGCGGGGGGCGTCCGCGTCGACCTCGCTCCCTTGCCGGACGCCGACGGGCTCGGGGCGGCGACCGAGGCCGCCGCGTACCGCATCGTCCAGGAGGCCCTGACCAACGCCGTCCGGCATGCACCCGGACACGCGATCGACGTCACGATCGGACGCGATGGGCGCGGGCTCACGATCAGGGTCACCGACGACGGGACTCCACCGAGCACGATCACCGAGGGCGGCGGCCTGCGGGGCATGCGCGAACGGGTGCACGCCCTGGGTGGGACGCTGGAGGCCGGACCCACGGCGTCCGGTTTCGTGGTGGCGGCGTGGCTGCCGGGAGGGGAACGATGAGCGACATCCGGGTTCTGCTGGCCGACGACCAGCCGCTGGTCCGCATGGGTCTGCGCGCGTTGGTGTCGTCCGAACCCGGCATGGTGGTGGTGGGTGAGGCGTCCGACGGCGACGAGGCGGTCCGGCTGGCCCGCGAGCTGGCGGTCGACGTGGTGCTCATGGACATCCGCATGCCGGGGACCGACGGGCTGACCGCCCTGCGCGCCATCGCGTCCGACCCGGCCCTGGCCGGCACGCACGTCGTCATGCTGACGACCTTCGAGCTGGACGAGTACGTGTTCTCTGCGCTCGAGGGCGGGGCCGCGGGGTTCCTCATCAAGGACGCCGACCCCGACGACATCCTGCGTGCGATCCGGGCGGCGGCCGGCGGCGAGAGCCTGCTCTCCCCCACCGTGACCCGGACGGTGATCTCGACGTTCGCCCAGCAGCGCCGCACCACAGCCCCCCAGAAGCACCCGCGCCTGGACGACCTGACCGAGCGCGAGCGCGAGGTGCTGGAACTCGTGGCGCAGGGCCTCAACAACGACGAGCTGGCCGAGCGCCTGTTCATCAGCAAGGCCACCGCACGGACGCACGTGAGCCACATCCTGCTCAAGCTGGGCGCCCGCGACCGCGCCCAGCTCGTGGTGATCGCGTACCGGTCCGGGCTGGTCTGAACGCACCGGTGCCCGGCGGGAACCACCCCCGCCGGGCACCGGTCGCCTTGGGCGTCAGGCCTTCTTGCCGGTCTTGACCCCGAGGGCCCGGACGATCATGTCCGCGGCCTCGTCGATCGAGTACCGACTGGTGTTGATGACCAGGTCGTAGGCCTCGTCGTTGCTCGGGTCCCATCCGTACAGCCGCTGGGACATGTCGACACGCAGCCGGTCCTCGACCTCGCGGCGCCGCTCGGCGACGTCGGCGCTGATGCCGTCCAGCTCGCTGGCACGGCCCACCCGGACCTCCGCCGGGGCGGTGAGCCGGACGTGGAGCGCGTTCGGGTGTTGGGCCAGGATCACGGTCGCGTTGCGGCCGAGGATGACACCACCCCGGGCGACGGCGTCCTTGACCTCGATGGCGTTCTCCGCCGCCAGGTCGCGGTCCGCGCGCTGGTCGGAGCCCAGGTTGAGGTCGGCATCGGAGATGCCGCGTCCGGCGACGCTGCGCAGGAAGCGATCCCAGGTGCCCTCGACCTTCTCGTCGTACTGCGGGGCGGCCTCCAGGTCGACCGAGCTGAGCCGCTGGCCGGTGTAGGGGACACCGAGGCGCTCGGCGACCTTGCGACCGATGGCGTCCGCGCCGGAGCCGTACTGCTCGAAGAGCGTCACGACCGGGCCGGTGGGGGTCGAGGCCGGGGCCTCGGCGGTCGGGACGCCGGCGGCGGTGGCGCGGCGCTCGTTGAGCTCACCGACCAGCTTGGCGTGCTGCTTCTCGGACAGCGGGTAGGCCAGGAGGATCAGGGCGGCGATGATGCCCAGGACGGCCGGGACCCACCCGGTCGCGATCCGGAGGCCGGTGACCATGTTGTCGAAGCCCGCATCGCCCATCTTGATGGCGGCGGAGTAACCGAACGCACCGATGATCGGGCCGCCCAGGGCGCCACCCAGACCCTGGCCGCACTTGCGGACGAAGGACAGGATCGAGTAGGCGCCACCTTCGGAACGGACGCCGGTCTTCCACTCGCCGAAGTCGACGGTGTCGGCCTGCATCGAGAACATCAGGGCGTTGGTGCCGCCGACGCCCACGCCGAGGATGAACCAGGCGATGATCGCCATGACCAGGCCGCCGGCGGGCACCAGGGCGATGATGACGTAGGCCACCACGGCGATGAACGCCATGGCCACGTAGCCCAGGCGCTTGCCGAGCCGGACGGTGATGGTGGGCACGAAGGACGCCGCGAGGATGGTGCCGACGGTCTGGGCGAGCATGAGGAAGGTGAAGTAGCCGGCGTTGCCCAGGACGGAGCGCGTGAAGTACATCGCGACGGCGTTCATGGTGAACATGGCACCCAGAAGGAAGAACGCACCGATGCAGAGGACCAGCAGCGGCTTGTTCCGGCCGACCATCTTCATGGTGGTCGAGAACTTGCTCTTGCCGGGCGTCCGCGGCACGACCTCACGGGTGTTGAGGAAGCAGAGGAGGTAGAGGACGACCGCCAGGACGCCGAGGATGATGCAGGTGACGGTGAACTTGAACCGCACCTCCTCCATCGGCAGGTCCTGGATGCCCTGGAACTGGGGCGAGATGATGGCGGACAGGGCCACACCGGTGATGGCCGAACCGATGGACCGGGCACCCGAGAGGCGCGAGCGGTCGAGCGAGTTCTGCGTCATGGCCGCGGACAGGGAGCCGTACGGGATGTTGACGAACGAGTAGGCCAGCTGGAAGGCCGCGTCGAACAGGAGGATCCAGACGAACGCCTGGGTCGGGGTCAGGCCGGCCGGAGTGCTGAACAGCAGGACCAGCGTGATCGCCAGCGGCGTGGAACCCCACAGCAGCCAGGGGCGCAGGCGTCCCCGCCGCGTGTTGGCCTTGTCGACGGTGTTGCCCGCGATCAGGTCCGCGACACCGGCCCAGACCTTCGTGACGGCGTAGATCGTGCCGGCCGCGGCAGCACTCAGTCCCACGATGTCGGTCATGTAGACCATGAGGAACATGGAGGTCATCTGGAACGCGAGGTTGTTCGCGACATCACCCAGTGCGTAGGAGACGACCCGCCCATTGCTCAAGGTTCCCCGCGTGAGCGCCTTCTCCTCTGTTGCTGTGGACATCCCTGCTCCCCTTCAATGAGTGATCGGCAACTACTCTCGACCGTAGAACGACCACCGCACCTCCGGGACGAGTTGCCGAAATTGGCCCTTCAACCATCGGGAGACGCCATGAACATCACCGTCGTGGGATCGCACGAGTGGTCCCTGGCCCCTGAGCGCGCCACCGTCCACCTGCAGGTCGACGTCGAGGGCGACGAGCGCGTCGCCACCAGCAGGGCCGCCGCCGAGGTGGTGGACGCGCTGGCGTCCGAGTTGCGCGCTCTCTGCGAGGGGCCGGACGCCGTCCTCACGGCCCACGTGGTGGGCCCGGTCATGACGCGCGCCTGGCGTCCGTGGGGCAACGACGGGCAGCCCCTCCCGCTGCGGTTCGGCGCCGGCGCACAGCTGAGCGCGACCTTCGGCGACTTCGCCGCCCTCGCCGACTGGACGGGCACCTGGGCCGAACGCGAGGGCGTCCAGGTCACGCACGTCGCCTGGTCCGTGACGGACGCCACCCGGACGGCGAACGAGGCGACCACCCTCGCCCTCGCCGTGGCGGACGCCCGCTCCCGCGCCCTGGCGATCGCCCAGGCCGCCGGATGGGCGGGGGTGGAGCTCCGCGAGGTCGCCGACCCGGGACTGCTGACCGCTCCCCCCGGGGGCGCTCCCATCCCGCTCGGGGGAGGCCTCGGCCGGGCCGAGGCGATGTCCTTCAAGGCGGACGCCGCGGGCGGCGGGATCGCCCCCGACGACCTCCGCGGCGAAACCGTCGTCCACGCGCGCTTCCTGACGCACCGGTGACCAGGATGTCCGGCCTGTTCGGGTGGGTCCGCCTCTCCAAGGACAGTCCCACCACCGACACCGAGCCCGTGCCGGCCGACCTCACGGTGGTCGACAACCCCGAACGTCGCCGCTTCGAAGTGCGCGATGGACGCAAGGTCGTGGGGTGGACGTCCTACGAGCAGACGTCCCAGATCCTGGTGTTCCACCACACCGAGGTGAAGCCCCGGTACGAGGGCAGCGGGCTGGGCAGCCTGCTCGTCCGCACCACGCTGGACCACGCCCGCGCCCAGGGCATGCTGGTGCTGCCGTTGTGTCCCTTCGTCGACGGCTGGATCGAACGCCATCCCGACTACGCCGACCTCGTCTACCACCCACGGGCCGGCGAGCCGATTCCGTGATCAATCCCGCTCGGGCTTGCTGATCGGGCCGAGGACCACGTTCGCCCACGCCCCGTGCAGCGACTCCTGGTCGGACGGCTGGAACAGGCCCGCCAGGACGTCACGGTGCAGGCGCGCCAGCTCGTGGGAGTTCGAGTAGGACGCCCCACCGCACGCCCGGATCGACTGGTCCACCGCCCGCAGCGACGCCTCGGCGGCCGCGTTCTTCGCCGAGCTGAGCTTGGGCAGCCACAGCATCCCGTGGTCGCGGCCCTCGTCGAGCTCGCGCGCGATGAGCGTGACCTCGGCCGACGCGGAGTTCATGGCGATCGCCGCATCCGCCAGGCGCCAGCGGATGTCGGGGTCGTTCGCGTACACGTCGTCGTTCTTGACCGAGCGGCGCTTCTTCACGTGCGCCGCGGCGACCTCGATCGCGCGGCTGCCCAGCCCGAGGTAGGTGGCGGCCAGCAGCGCCTCGAAGTGGCTGAAGATGCCGAAGACGATGGGCTCCAGGCTCGGGCCGGGGGCGACCAGCTGCAGGACGCGGTCGGCCGGCGCCGGCGCCCCGACCAGCTTCGTGGAGTTCGACTGGGTGCCGCGCATGCCGAGGGTGTCCCAGTCGTCGGCGATCTCGAAACCACCGGCGTCGCGGGTGAGGATCGCGAAGACGTTGCGCACGGCGTCCGGGTCGGTGCGGTCGGCGCCGAAGGTGAGCAGGCGCGTCCACACCGGGGAGAGGCTCGTGAAGACCTTCTGACCGTGGAAGGTGTAGCCGCCCCCGCCGTCCGGGCGGGCCTCGGTGATGGACCCGAACAGCACCAGGTCGTTGCCCGGCTCGCTGATCGCGAAGCCGAACACCTCACCGGCGGCGGCCTCGCGGAGGATCTGCTCGCCGGCCGCGTTGCCCCGGGCAACCAGGTGGCGCCCCACGCCGACGATGATCTGGTGCATGTTGATGCCCAGAGCGGTCGCCGGGGACGCGTTCGCGAGCCGGGTCTGCTCGGCGCAGACCTCCTCCAGGTTCAGCCCGCCGCCACCGAACTCGGTCGGGACGAACGCGGCCAGGTAGCCGGCTTCGCGCAGGTCGGCCAGGTCTGCGTCGGGGAACGTGTTGGTGGCGTCCACCTCAGCGGCGCGCTCGTGGACGCGTGCGAGGAGGTCGTCGGGCAGGAAGGTCATGGTGGTCTCCTTCAGTGGGATGGTGCCGCGTCGATGTCAGTCGCGGTGGTCGGTCGCGGTGGTCAGTCGGGGTGGTCAGTCGCGCGAGCCCTGGGGCAGCGTGACCTTCTTGCGGGTCGCCGGGCGCGACGGTGGCGGGACGACGGGGCCGATGTCCCCGTCCGGCGCCTCGTCGAGGTCGACGATCACCGGCGCGTGGTCGGACGGCAGCTTGCCCTTGCGCGCCTCGCGGTCGACCCAGGCCGCCTGGGTTCGGGCCGCCACGGACGCCGAGGCGAGGACGAGATCGATGCGCATGCCGAGGTCCTGGTGGAACATGCCGGCGCGGTAGTCCCAGTAGGAGAAGACACGCTCGTGCGGCCAGCGCTCGCGCACGACGTCCACGAGCCCGAAGGCCTCGATGGCGTCCCGCTCGGGCGGGGTCACGTGGGTGTGGCCGATGTAGGCGGAGGGGTCGAAGACGTCGGCGTCGGCCGGGGCGATGTTCATGTCGCCGCAGAGGACCACGTCCGCCGGACCGTCCGCCACGGCCGCGCGCAGCGCGTCCAGCCAGGTGAGCTTGTAGGCGTAGTGGTCGCTGGCGACCTCGCGGCCGTTGGGCACGTAGAGCGAGTGGACGCGCACGCCGCCGCAGGTCGCGGCGATGGCACGGGCCTCGGCCTTGCCGGCGTAGTCGGGCTGGCCGGAGAAGCCACGCTCGACGTCCTCCAGGCCCACCCGGGAGAGGACTGCGACGCCGTTCCACTGGCCCTGACCATGGTGGGCGAAGGTGTAACCGCGCTCGGCCAACGGCTCGGCGAGCAGGGTCGCGAAAGCCTCGTCGGACAGCTTGGTCTCCTGCAGGCACACCACATCCGGACGCCGCTGCTCCAGCCAGGGCAGCAGGCGCGGCACGCGCTGCTTGACGGAGTTGACGTTCCATGTGGCGATCCTCACGCCGTCGAGGCTAGCGCGGGTGACTGACAACGCGTGGGGCACCAGGGTCAGGGACGCCTTCACCGCCGGTCTGGTTGGCGGTGCGGTAGCGCTGCGGTTGGCGCCCCTTGGCACGCCTTGGCGCTGCTGCCTGCTTCGGCCGCTTTGCCTGTGGATGGCGAAGGGTTCATCCCCAAGTGCTGGAGGGGTGGCGGTGGTTGTCCACAGGGCCGCCTGATGGGTGCTCGAATGTGTGTTCGAATGCCTAGGGTGGTGGACATGAGCACTCCCAGCCCCACCCCGCGGCTCGTCGCCACCAGCGACGCGCTCGCCCAGGTGCGCGCGCTGCTGGGTGCCGTCGACCACGACGCCCGCCAACGCTTGGACGCCGACGCCCGCTTCCAGCTGGCCGAACAGGTCGTCGCGGTGGGCCGCCAACTGGACGCCCTCCGCGCCGTCCTGGTCGCCGAAGCCGACCAGGCCCGAACCCGCGGGCCACGCGGCACCAGCACCACCGACCTGTTGGCAATGACCGCCCAAGTCACCGCGTCGGAAGCGGCCGGTTGGCTGTTCGCCGGCAAGGACATCAGCGGACGCCCCGGCGTCAAGGCGGCCGCCCTCGCCGGGGAAGTCTCCGTACGCCAAGCCCGCTCCATCGACCAAGTCCTCGGCAACCTGCCCGCCACCCTCGGCGACGAACGCCGCGACCAGGCCGAACAGCTGCTGCTGGAACGCGCCCAACGCATGGACGCCAAGGAGCTCGCCAAGCAGTCGCGGTCGGTGTTGGCCGAGGTGGCTCCCGAGGTCGACGGGGTCGAGGACGAGCTGTCCCGCCTCGACGTCCAGCGCAAACAAGCCGTCGCGGCACGCTCGTTGAGCATGATCCCCGACGGTCAGGGCTCCATCCTCCTGAGGGGCCAACTGCCGGT